>JBAYBU010000064.1:0-7059 GCA_041669105.1 Bacteroidales bacterium
TATGCCTCAAGCTCTTTTTTAGTTTGAAGTGCATTTTCATCTATTACAAGATCTGTAAATGCTATATTAGCGCCTTGTTCGGCATATTTTTCTGCAATTGCTTTACCTATTCCTCTAGCTGCACCTGTTATTAAAGCAACTTTTCCTTCAAGTAATTTCATTATTCTAAATATTAAATATAATTATTTTAAATAAACAGCGCCGAAAGGTCATATTCATCGGCATTTTCTATTTGCACATTCGCAAATGTACCAATAATATTTTTATTTACATTTGCTTTAGGCAAACTATGTGCACCAACAAGTATCTCCCCATCAACCTCGGGACTTTCACTCATGCTTCTTCCAATATAAACTCCGTCTAAAAGAGAATCGATTATTATTCTCTCTTTGCTCCCCCTCCTAGAAAGATTGTAATTATATGAAATTACCGATTGAATTCCCATTAGCTCATCATATCTCTCTTGCTTAACTCTTTTAGAAACAGCATCTCTTAAATTATTTGCCCCCCATGTACCCTCTTCTTGAGAATAGGTAAAAGCACCCAACCTTTCAAATTTGGCCTCTAAAATAAAGTTGCATAACTCTTTAAATGCTGTTGTAGTCTCGCCTGGGTGGCCAACTATCATGGTGGTGCGCAAAACAATACCTGGTACTCTTTTTCTAAAATTCTCTACAAGCTTTCGGGTTGCGTTACCATCTATAGACCTTCTCATATTTGAGAGTACCCTATCATTAATATGCTGTAATGGAATATCTAAGTATTTGCACATTTTTGGATTAGAAGCCATTACATCTAACACACTCTCGGGAAAAGATGCAGGATAGCAATAAAGTAACCTTACCCACTCTATTCCAGCTATATCACATAACTGCTCCAAAAGAGTGGCAAGTCTACGTTCTTTATAAAGATCCAACCCATAATAAGTTGTATCTTGAGCAATTACAATAAGCTCCTTAACTCCATTGTGCGCAAGAAATTTAGCCTCTTCAATTAAATCATCTATGGGTAACGAAATGTAACCTCCTCTAATAAGAGGAATAGAACAGTAAGAACAAACTCTATCACAACCTTCAGAAATTTTAAGATAAGCATAGTGAGACGGAGTTGTTAAATATCTACTCCTATCTAAAGAGGTATCCCAATCGGGACCAAGCGCTTGCAACAGCAATTTAGCATCGAAAACACCAAAAAAGCCATCTACTTCTGGAATCTCTTTTTTGAGTTCTTCTCTGTATCTCTGTGACAAACAACCAAAAACAAATACCTTTTTTGTATACCCTAGTTTTTTAGCCTCTACCGCCTGCAAGATGGCTTCTATAGACTCTATTTTTGCATCTTTTATAAAACCACAAGTGTTTAAAATTATGGCATCTGGCTTATCTATTGACAAATCCTTGCCTTCTGGTACGATTTTAATCCCAGCGTTAAATATTTGCCTAAGCAGATGCTCAGAATCTACAATATTCTTAGAACAACCAAGAGTAACTAATTGTATAGTCTTAAACATTAATCACCTATTGATTCAACTTGGTCTTGATCTTTAGAAACTTTGTTCTTGTCTACTATTTCAAAATCAAGAGTAGCGTATTTTTTAAGATCGTTATACCAATCTACTATTTTTTTCATGTGAGAAACATAAAAACGATCTCTATCATAGCCAGGAATTACTTTATTAAAGAACTCTTTAAGATCTTCTGGCTTAGACTTAGCAATAGGGGCGTTTTCTTCTCCAAGAAACTCTTTCATACTCTCGAATACTTTGTATAAAGGGAGCTCATCATCTTCTGTATAGATAGAGATATCAGACAACGAGGTAAGTCTTGCATTAATCCCATACATATTTCTATTACCTGTAGATAGAGACTCTACAACTACACCGGAGTTAGCTTGAGCTACGAATTTGAATAAACCGGGCTGCCCGGCTATAGATAAAATTTTTTGTAAATTTGTTTTGGTCATACTTATTTTTATATGTAATTTTTTTTATAATTAACTAAATTCCTCTTTCTCTTTTTACTTTCTCATAGGCCTCGGCAATTTTCTTAAATCGCTCCTCCGAAGCTCTCTGTACATCGGCACCTAAATGAGCAACCTTATCGGGATGGTGTTTTACAGCTAGGTATTTATAAGCCTTTTTAATTTGGCTCTCTGTAGCATCTACTGGGACTTCCAAAATCTGATAAGCAGCCTCAATACCATTATCGAACATTGCAAAAACTGCATTACTTTCGTTTAAAGGAATTGCCAATGCTTGAGCAATCTCTCTCAACACGGCTAACTCTGCATAAGAGACTACACCATCGGCTTTAGCAATTCCTGTAAGATAGTGAAGTAACTGTATTCTTGCCTCATAAGTCATATATCGGCTAACTTGTTCGCCTACTCTATTTATATCTACCTCTTTTTCCAACAAGTCTCTTAGATACTTAGTGGCCTCTAAAGCTGCATCGGGACCAAAGTTCTTCTTTAAAAATTCTCGTACATAATCTAACTCCGATCTCATAACCTTTCCATCGGCTTTCATAACTGCCGAGGAGAAGACCAAAAGACTAACTAAAAAACTATTACGCTCTTCTGTTTGTGAAAATATTCTCTTAGAGGAGTAAGGTCTCTTCTCTACTGAACTCCCCGTCTCAAAAAACGAAGCCAATGCAAATCCAAATATTGCACCGATAGGGCCTCCTAAAGCCCAACCTATAGCTCCGCTTATCCATTTACCGTAGCTCATTTTTATCTCTATTTATCTGAATCAAAATAATTTACTCTATTTAAAATCTCTATAACTTGAGGCAATACTGCTCTTTTACCGTTGGCAAAGATAATAAAATCGGCTCTGCTCACTCTCTCTTGATCAGAAAACTGCCTTGCCATTCTCTCTTTCACACTCTGTTCAGAAAGATTGTCTCGTTCCATTACTCTACTTAACCTCACATCATAAGGTGCTGTTACTACAATAATTTTATCGGCTATAGAGTGGAATAGCGGTGCTTCAAAAAAAATTGCACTTTCGAAAAGCACAACCTTAAAACCTTTTTGCTCTTTTTGTGCTTTCCAGAGTTTGTAATCCTCTAAAACTCTAGGATGCACTATTTCGTTAACTTTTGATAGTAAAGTAGAATCCGGGAAAATCTTTGCTGCCATCGCCTGTTTATTAAGCCTTCCATCACTTACTATCTCCTCTCCTAATAGTTTTACTAAATTGTTTAATAACATCTTATCAGACTTATACAACTCTTTGGCTCTTTCATCGGCAATATAAGCAGGAATACCCAAGCTGTTAAATATTTTTACAGTATAAGTTTTACCACTGCCTATACCACCTGTACAAACAAAACATATTGCCATAATCACAACTCCTTATTTTCTTTCTCTTTTAACGAAACAGTACACCTAATAAATGGAGGATCCATTTTATAACTGATGACTCCTTGGGGGATAGATGCAGGGGGAGCAACAAGCAATGTATCGGTAGCCCCATCTATTGTATCATAATCTATTACAACTGAAAGATTATTACCCATCGAAAATTCTGCATCATTCATAGAAGATTTAAATATTAAATAGACACTCTTTGGAAAGACTGTAACTACAACATTATCAGGAATATTTATAACACTAACCTTGGCTTGCTTGCTCTCTTCAAAATACCTTTCTACATCTAATGAGTAAAAGATCTCTTCGTCTGAATAAGAGACACCCTCTACAGATTCTAGTTTAACAAAACCCGAAATCGGAGAATCAGCATTGTATATATTTATAATAGTTGTATAGACAGAATCAATATCATTAATAAGATCGGCATCCCCCGATATCATAACCGTAGTGGGTGTTAATCTAAAACCTCCCATTGGCATATATTGCTCTTTAAAGGTAGTTCGGCTTCTTACAGCAACAGGTACCTCTTTTCCACCAATCTCTGGATAATTAAAGAAAAGAGTATCTGCACTTAAATAATCTACAATAAGCTTATCTTCTACAGATTCTACAATAATATCTCTAATATCAGAAGTGAGTAAATAAAACAGATCCTTTTCGCCTGTTACTTTCTTAAAGGATGATTTCTCAGGAGAGAAAACAACTACCGAGCCCCCTTTAGAAAAGCGATGCTGTAATATATAAAAACCACTGGCTCTACCTCTTATTATTAACCTATTTGAAGACTCCGAATCGGTTGCCCTTCCTTTTAGAGAGACATTGGCATAGACACGATATTGGAAAAAATGGCTGTATTGGTCAGACAGTTTATGTACAGTCCAAATAATAAATGCAAGAAAGAGACAGAACAAAAAAAGAAAAATTTGCCTGCCCCTTTCTAAACTAAAGATGTTTTTGCCATTTTTAAACATGACAAAACAGTTATTTTGATGGTGGTAAATCTGCTATATCTTTAACAATTGCCGATTTATCTACTCTCAATTTCACATTACTATCTACCTCTACTAACACATACTTTTCTTTTACCTCGGCTATTACACCGTATAGGCCCCCTATAGTAACCACTTTATCTCCTTTTCCAAGGTTGCTCCTAAATTTTACAAGCTCTTTTTGTTTTTTTTGTTGAGGACGAATCATAAAAAAGTACATCACCACAAATATAAGACCCATCATCACTAAAAAACTCCAGTTACCGCCACCGGTAGCTACATCTTGCTGAAGAATTACACTAAAATTCATTATTCTTAATTATTTAATTATTTTATTACAAATTTAACTATTCTACCGACCCTACCAAACCTCTGCCGCTTTTTTCAATCTTACCCTCTTCTTTAAGAGCAATTAGAATTTTATCTAACATCCCATTTACAAATATTTTGCTGTTGGGTGTGCTATAAAATTTAGATAGCTCTACATACTCATTAATAGTAACTTTGATAGGTATATTAGGGAAAGAGACAGCCTCGGCAATACCCATCACTATCAATAAAATATCTATGGCTGCTAAACGATCGGTTTCCCAATTAATTACATATTTAGACATAAGCTCGGCATACTCGTTATATCTTATCATGGAAACATTTAGTAACCTAAGAGCGTAATCTTTATCTTCATCTTTGAGGAAAACAGAAGGGTGAAATAAAACTTCGTTTTTTCTTACAGAATAAAGTTTTTTTGTAATTACATTAATTACAAAAGCAAGATCGTCTATCCAATACAGATTTGAATCTTCTAAAATAGAGTCTAACTCTTCACAATACTCTAACTCTTCTTCTAAAATAGAACAGACAACTCTAATATCTTCTTGTAAAGAACTAACTCCAGAGGTCATATATGTTTCAAAATATGAACTTTCCGATATAGTTTTATACAACCTCCTTACGTATGAGATGTGGTCTAACCAATTTAGGCCTTTTTTAGAACAAAAGCCTCTTAGCTCGTCATCTTCTTCCAGTAAAAGGATTAATCTATTTTCTACAAATTTCATATTGGGACTCAACTCTTCTGGAGTGGGTTTGTGCTTTTTTAATCCATTCTCAATTTTTTGTTCGGCAACAGCTTTAAGTGCCAACGGCAACGAAAGAATAAAATAGTACAACTCAAGTGTTTTATCACAACTTAAAAGAAGCTCTTTCTCTCCTGCTAAAAATGAATTAGACCCAGAACTTATACGACTAAAAAGAACTTTAAAAACTTTAATACGAATCAATCTCCTGCTAATCATAAAAACAAAATTATCAAATATTTTACAAAGATAGATTTTTGTGCATTAAAAATAGTTTTATCTTTGTAATATAAACTTAAAAATGAAAAAAATGAACTTCGAGGATTTTGACAAGGCAGATAAATATGGACGCAGTGGGGATGACGTTTATTCTAAATCGGTAAGAGCAGGGAAGAGAACCTACTTCTTTGATGTTAAAGCTACTAAAAATAACGATTACTACCTTACAATCACAGAAAGCAAGAGAAGAATAGAGAAAGATGGCAAGTTTGCATATGACAAACACAAGGTATTTCTATATAAAGAAGATTTTGAAAAGTTTTCTCTAGGGCTAGAAGAGGTTATTCAATTTATTCAAGAAAATAACCCTTCAAATAAAGAAAACTTGGCAAAAGAGAGCACAACTACCTCATTTACAGACGTCAAATTTGAAGAACTATAGATTATTACTACTCCAGATTATTACTACTCCAGATTATTACTACTCCAGATTTATAGAGCCTTAATTACTTTCTCTAATTGTTCTTTTACTCCCTGAGCAAATTCTGCTAGGTTTAGATTTTTCACGGCCATCATAGAGGCTACAGGATCAATGGCAGACACTTCTACCTTGCCATTTTCTAACTCTTGAACAACTACATTGCAAGGCAACATGGTGCCAATTTTATCTTCGTTCTTAAGTGCTTCGTATGCTTTAGCAGGGTTACAAGCACCCAAAATTCTATACTTTTTAAAATCTACATCAAGTTTCTCATTTAATGTTTTTTGAACATTAATTTCTGTTAATATACCAAATCCCTCTTTACTAAGCTCTTCGGTTACTCTTTTAACAGCCTCGTCAAAAGAATAATTGGTTACTTTTTCAATATAATACTTCATACTATTTTTTATTATCTATTTATAAGTATACAACAAGCAATAGCAGAGAACTGTTTAAAAAAAAGAGGGTATCCAATAACTAAGTTATTGGCCCCTCTTTATTTTTTCACATAATAAGTTCCTTATAAGAAATGCCACAAAAAACTGTCTGTTCAGCAGCAGCAAATGTTGCTTTATTACAATTTGACTAAAGTTTCCCACCTTATAATTAACAGTCAATCAATGAAAGAAGTATTATTAGTAATCAATTCAAATAATTTTACAAAACATATTCTATCCAACAACCGAAAACCACCCTCCATTTGACCGATTTGAGTTGATATGCTGTAAATCAATTAGATGACTTTTGTTAATAGGCCAAAAAGCGACTATTTAAGAAAGTTATAACATTGGTGATAGTTGGCATTCATTAATGACCCTTTTTTAGGTAATTAGATGAAGTGGTTTGAAGAAACAGGCAGAGGAGTGTTAAATGACCAAAGGGAGGCTTTCCTCAAATCCCGAAAAACACGAAGAAA
>JBAYBU010000065.1:0-7011 GCA_041669105.1 Bacteroidales bacterium
GTCTTAATCATGACAGAACAGATGGCCATAGAAGACGCTCTAAATTTAACACAACTAGTGGACTAGCAAAGATTGGATATAAGCTAAACGAAAACTTAAATCTAGATGCTCATCTCTCCTTTGCTAAAATATATAATGAAAACCCAGGTAAAATAGGAGATCCTGTTATAGATAACAAAATGGATCTATTAAGGAGATCGGCCTCTTTATCTTTAGAAAATAGTTATAAATACGCCTCTGGTGCGGCACAAGTTTTTTACAATAGTGGAGACCATCTTATAAATGATGGTTTTTCTATTAATAAAAGTCCTAAACCATATCTGTTTAATTCTATTGATCATAACTATGGGTTAATGGTGCATGAGACTTTTAATTTATTCCCTGGAAGCTCTTTTACCTTAGGCTTTGATTTTAAGAACTGGGGTGGTAAGGCATGGAACGAAAGTGTAGAGACTGCTGCAAAAAAATATCTTACAGATAGAAGAACATACGAAACTGCGGGCTATGTTATAGTTCAGCAAGATTTTTCTGACATGCTCACAATTAATGGAGGTATAAGGTTTGAATATAACTCTTCTTTTGGAGATGCTTGGGTTCCCCAAATTGGACTCTCTTTTAGGCCTTTACAAGGCAGTGTAATTAAGGCCTTAATATCAAAAGGTTACAAAAGTCCTACAATAAGAGAGATGTATATGTTTCCTCCTCAGAATCCATACTTAATACCAGAAAATATGATTAACTATGAACTATCTGTAGGGCAGTTGTTTTTAGACTCTCGCCTTACTACCGAAGTTAATCTCTTTTATATTGATGGATGGAATATGATAGAGACTGTAACATTAGACGGAATTCCAAAGAATTTAAACACAGGATACTTTAATAATAGTGGAGTAGAGTTGCAGGCAAGTTACAGAGTAAAACCCGAATTAAGATTTGACTTTAATTATAGTTTTTTAAAAACAAGCAAACCAATGCTAGCTGCCCCTGCCCATAAATTGTTTCTTGGGACAGATTATTCTTATAGTAAGTTTTTACTAAATGCTAATATGCAGTATATTGGAGATATCTATTTAAATACTGCTACTAGGGCTACAAAGAGCTATATTGTCTTAAATTTAAACGTTTCTTATAAATTTAACTTAATGGGTATAGAAACACGGTTTTTCATCAATGGCAACAATTTAACAGGTACGGCTTATTCTGTTAATGAGGGTTTTCCTATGCCTGGTGCTACAGTAATTGCAGGAATTGATGTGAGTTTTTAATAAAATTCCTATAATTGTTTAAAAAAGTTTATATTTGTCCTTAATAAACTAACCTTTAACATAAATTTTAAGATGAAAAAACTTTTTTTATTATTAGCCGTAGCTGGATTTGTAGTTACATCTTGCGGAAGTAACGCTCAAAAAGAAGAAGCAGTGGTTGAAGAGACCGAAGCTGCAGAAGTTATTGAAACTAAGGATTCAACACAAGTAGTTGAACCTACTGATTCTGTACCAACAATAGTTGAGGAGTAGTAATCCTTGCAGTTTATAAAAAGAGGGTGCTGAAAAATAATTTTGGCCCTCTTTTTTGTATATATGAGCTAAAGTTTTACTCCCACTCTATAGTAGCAGGAGGTTTAGATGAGATGTCGTAAACCACGCGGTTTACTCCAGCAACTTTATTGATAATTTTATTGGAAACTTGTGTGAGAAATTCATACGGTAGATGAACCCAATCAGCAGTCATACCATCGGTAGAGGTAACTGCTCTTAAGGCAATAGTATATTCATAAGTCCTTTTATCTCCCGTTACTCCTACGCTTTTTATTGGCAATAAAATTGTTGCAGCCTGCCATACTGAGTCGTAAAGGTTGTGCTCTCTTAAAGAGTTAACAAATATATAATCGGCCTCTTTTAAAATGTCTAATTTCTCTTGGCTAACCTCTCCAATTATACGAATTCCTAGCCCAGGACCAGGAAATGGGTGTCTCGAAATAAGATCAGTTTTAATTTTAAGTGAATAACCTACACGTCGCACTTCGTCTTTGAAAAGAGATCTTAGAGGTTCTATGATTTTAAGTTTCATATAGTCGGGTAATCCTCCTACATTATGATGAGACTTTATGGTTGCCGAGAGACCATTAACCGAAACAGACTCAATTACATCGGGGTAGATTGTGCCTTGAGCAAGCCAACAGGCATTTTGCACTTTGTGTGATTGTGCATCAAAAACATCTATAAATACTCCTCCTATAGCTTTTCTTTTCTCTTCGGGGTCTGTAATTCCTTTTAGAGCATTCAAAAACAGAGAAGAAGCATCTACTCCTGTAACATTGAGTCCCATATTTTTGTATGAGTGAAGTACGGTTTCAAATTCGTCTTTTCTTAACAAACCATTGTCTACGAATATGCAGTGCAGGTTTGGCCCTATAGCTTTGTGCATAAGCACTGCCGCAACAGTAGAGTCTACCCCTCCAGAGAGACCAAGAATAACTTTCTCATCTTTAACTTTTTCTCTTATCTGATCTATTGTGCTCTCTATAAAGGATTTGGGTGTCCAATCACCTATACATCCACAAATTTCTTTGGCAAAATTATTGAGTATCGCTGCTCCCTGCTCGCTGTGATAAACTTCTGGATGAAACTGTAGACCAAAAATTTTTTCTCCCTCTATTTTGTAAGCAGCATTTTTCACAACTTTAGTAGAGGCTAATGCTACAGCTCCTTTTGGTAGCACAGTAATAGTGTCTTTATGAGAGATCCAAACTTGTGATTTTTGAGGAATATTTTTGAACAGTAGAGAGTTGTTGCTATTCACTTGAAGGGTAGATTTTTTGAACTCTTTTTCTAAAGATGAACTTATTTTGCCGCCATAATGTTGGGCCAAGTACTGGGCTCCATAGCAAATTGCAAGTATAGGTAGTTTGGATTTGATTCCAGCTAAGTTTACTTTAGGAGCTAGTGGCTCTTTTACAGAAAAAGGGCTCCCAGAGAGAATAACACCTTTTACATTATTATCAATTTTGAGAATTTTATTAAAAGGTACAATTTCGCAATAGATGTTATTTTCTCTTAACCTTCTGCCAATTAGTTGAGTAGACTGTGAACCAAAGTCTAGTATTAGAATTTTTTCTGTCATGAAGAGATTATTTTGTTAACTTTCAAAGGCAAAAGTAATATTTTTTCTACTTTTGCACCTTAATTATGCAGAAAATAAGAAATATTGCCATTATCGCACATGTAGATCATGGTAAAACCACATTAGTGGACAGAATGATCCTCCAAGCCACGCTTTTTAGAGGCGCAGATAAGTTGGAAGGACTAATACTAGATAGTAGCGACCTTGAGAGAGAGAGGGGAATAACAATTTTAGCAAAAAATGTTTCGGTGCCCTATAAAGACTACAAGATTAATATTATTGATACTCCAGGCCACGCCGATTTTGGTGGCGAGGTGGAGCGAGTTTTGAACATGGCAGACGGAGTTCTTCTGCTGGTAGACGCTTTTGAAGGAACCATGCCTCAAACACGGTTTGTGCTATCAAAGGCAATTGCTATGGGAAAAAAACCTGTAGTAGTAATCAATAAGGTAGATAAGAAAAACTGCCGTCCCGAGGAGGTGAACGAACAGGTTTTTGATTTGATGTTTTCACTTAATGCAACTGAAGAACAGTTAGATTTTAGAACTGTTTATGGAAGTGCAAAACAGGGATGGATGTCTTTAGATTGGAAAAAACCTAAGACAGATTTAATTGAACTGTTAGATGTAATTTTAGAAGCTATACCTGCACCTCACTATTTGGAAGGTACTCCACAAATGCTTATCTCTTCTTTAGAGTACTCTCCTTATGTTGGTAGAATTGCAATAGGTAGAGTTCATAGAGGAGTTTTAAAGGCTGGTAAGCATGTCTCACTTTGCAAAAGAGATGGTACTATTGAAAAGAGCAGAATTAAAGAACTTATGGTTTTTGAAGGGCTGGAAAAAATTAAAGTAGAAGAGGTTAAAAGTGGTGATTTATGCGCTGTAGTGGGCATAGAGGGATTTGAAATAGGAGACACTATTGCCGATATTGAACACCCAGAACCTCTCCCACCAATAGCTGTAGATGAGCCAACTATGAGTATGTTATTTACAATTAATGACTCTCCTTTTTTTGGAAAAGAGGGGAAGCTTGTTACCTCTAGGCATATTAAAGAGAGATTAGAGAAGGAGCTAGAAAAAAACCTTGCTCTTAAAGTTAAGAGTGGTCTTACTGCTGATTCTTTTATTGTTAGTGGAAGAGGAGTTTTGCATATCTCGGTTCTTATTGAAACTATGAGAAGAGAGGGCTTTGAACTACAAATTGGGCAACCAAAGGTTCTAGATAAAAACATTAAAGGAATAAGATGTGAGCCTGTAGAACATCTTACAATTGATTTGCCTAGCCAGATGGTGGGGAAAGCAATCGAGATGGTTACTAGGAGAAAAGGTGCTCTTTTACATATGGAACACCGCGAAGAGAGAGTTCACCTTGATTTTGATATCCCATCTAGAGGCCTCATTGGTTTAAGAACTAATCTTATGACCGCAACTCAAGGCGAATCGATAGTTGCACATCGTTTTAAAGCTTACGAACCATACAAAGGTGAGATTGAAAAAAGATCTAATGGGTCGTTGATATCAATTGATACTGGTACTGCTATTGCATACTCTATGGACAAACTACAAGATAGAGGTGAGTTTTTTATATATCCAGGAGATGAGATTTACGAAGGTCAGGTTATTGGAGAAAGCTCTAGAAGTGAGGATATTGGAATAAATATATGCAAAACAAAAAAGCTAACTAATATAAGAGCCTCTGGTACCGACGATAAAGCAGTGTTGTCTCCACCTATAATTTTTTCTTTAGAAGAGGCTCTTGAGTATATTCAAGAGGATGAGTTGGTAGAGGTGACTCCCAAGACGATAAGGCTAAGGAAAATCTATTTAACTGAAAATGATAGAAAAAGAAGAAAGGGCTCTATCTAAGGTTGCTATTTTAAAAAAATACATTAACTTTGCGGGCTAATTTCCTTTATGAATAAAGCAGATAATATAGAGTATGTAATCCCAATTAAAGGGTTGTCAGTTGGTAAATACCATTATGATTTTACTGTTGGGGGTGATTTTTTTAGGGAGTATGAGAACAGGGATATAGATGGGGCACAATTAAAAATATCGTTAACGTTAGATAAACATGCAACGTTTATAGATGTTAAAGGAATTTTTAAAGGAGCTGTAACAACCAAGTGTGATAGGTGTCTTGGAGAGTTGGAGGTAGAGATAGATTTTACAGCATCTTTATTGGTTAAATTTGGGGAAATCACACAAGGAGAAGAGAGCGAAGAGATAATCACTTTAGACCCTTCTGAGAGTGATTTAGATTTAAAACAGTTTTTTTATGATTATATTTATCTGGCTTTGCCAATCCAAAGAGTTCATAAAGAAGATGAGTGTGATCTTGAAATGTTAGAAAAGTTGCAAAATTACAGGGTAACCAATGTAGAGGAGAGAAAAAACTCACCTTTCGAAAAGTTGAAAAATTTAATGAATTAATATTGTAAATAGATAGAAGATGGCACATCCGAAACACAAAATTTCTAGAACCCGCAGAAACAAACGCAGGACTCACTATAAGGCAGAAGTACCAACTTTGGGAACATGTTCTAATTGCGGAGTAGCAGTCTTGTACCACAGAGTTTGTCCAGAGTGCGGTTTTTACAGAGGTAGACTAATTATTGATAAAACAAAAGCTTAATCTCTATAAGAGTCAAAATCGATATTATAGAAGCACACTATGCTCTCTAGAATGTTGTTCTAGGAGCTGTAGAGTTTTTGAACAATAAACTTGTTGATAAATATACAGAAGCAATTTTTTATGGATATTAAAAAAAGAGCTGTTATAACTGGTGTAGAGGCATTTCTTCCAGATTATATTCTAGACAACAATGAGCTTTCTAAAATGGTAGATACCACTGACGAGTGGATAATGTCTCGCATTGGTGTTCGAGAGAGGAGAATATTAAAAGAAGATGGTTTAGGAACATCCTATATGGGAGCCGAAGCTGTAAAATTGCTTCTAGAAAAGACAGGTACTAAGCCAGAAGAGGTTGATATGGTACTTTGTGCAACAGTTACTCCAGATATGCTTTTCCCTGCTACTGCCAACATCATATCTCATAAGGTTGGAATTATGAATGCATGGGGGTATGACATTAATGCTGGTTGTTCTGGTTTTATATTCTCTTTTGAAACGGCAGCCGCTTTTATTGAAACCGGCCGTGCAAAAAAAATAGTTTTGGTCACAGGAGAGAGGATGTCTGCAATTACAGATTACACCGATAGAAAAACCTGTCCTCTTTTTGGTGATGGTGCTGTAGCATTGTTGATAGAGCCAACCCAAGATCAAAATGTAGGGTTATTCGATTCAATCTTACATGTAGATGGTGTTGGCCGTAATTACCTTTACCAAAATGCTGGTGGCTCTCTCTATCCAGCCACCCAAGAAACTCTTGAAAACAGAGAGCATTATATTAGCCAAGATGGACGGACTGTATTTAAGTATGCAGTTAGCAGAATGGCCGATGTGTCGGTAGAGATAATGGAAAGAAACAATCTCTCTTCTAAAGATATAGCATATCTTATTCCTCACCAAGCAAATATGCGAATTATTGAAGCTACAGGTAGAAGAATGGGTTTGGAGAAAGAAAAAATATTAATTAATATTGAAAAATTCGGCAATACAGCGGGAACTTCGATACCTTTAGTCCTCTGGGATTTTAAAAATAAATTCAAGAAAGGAGATATTTTGATTTTCTCAGCATTTGGAGCTGGATTTACTTGGGGGTCTATGTATTATAAATGGGCGTATGATCCCGAGTAGAGTAATGGCCCTATAGTTCAAGGGATAGAATGGAAGTTTCCTAAACTTCAGATTCGCGTTCGAGTCGCGGTGGGGCTACTAAGATGAAAGTAACAAGAGCAGATCTCTTTTGGAATTATGGTGCCA
>JBAYBU010000066.1:0-7001 GCA_041669105.1 Bacteroidales bacterium
CCGAGTGTAAAACAGGCCTTATGCATCGGTTGCGGTGGTTGTGAATATATTTGCCCCGCTTTACCCGATAAGGCTATGATTGTTTATGCATCAGAAGTACAAGGCACTGCTAATAAACCCACTTTAGATAAGCAAGAGAAGGTAAAAATTGATGATTTTGGATTTTAGCCCTCAAATTTAATTGCAGTTATGGGCCTCATATTTTACATTTTATTTTAACAGATTGGGTCTTAGTTTTTTAGTTCTCTCTAAAGATTGGGCCTCTTGCCACTCTCTAATTAACTTGGGGTTTCCACTAAGCAGAACTTCGGGTACTTTCCAACCGTTAAAATTGGCAGGTCTTGTATATACGGGTGGCGCTAATAGGTTGTCTTGAAAGGAGTCGCTAAGTGCCGAAGTTTCATCTGATATTGAACCTGGTATAAGTCTTATTATGGAGTCACAAAGAATAGCAGCAGGTAACTCTCCGCCGCTCAGAACATAGTTACCCACAGAAATTTCCTTGGTAATTAGGTGTTCTCTTATCCTGTGATCTACACCTTTATAGTGCCCACAAAGTATTATTAAATTACTTTTGAGTGAGAGTGAATTAGAAATGCCTTGATCTAATATTTGTCCATCGGGACTCATGTAAATAACTTCGTCGTATTCTCTCTCTTTCTTGAGTTGGGTTATTATCTTGTAAACTGGCTCAATCATTATTACCATACCGGCCTCTCCACCAAAAGGGTAATCGTCTGTTTGTCTATATTTTCCTTTTCCATAATCTCTTATATTATGTATAAAGATAGTGGCTAATCCTTTATCTTTAGCCCTTTGGACTATGGAGTGATTTAGCGGGCTCTCAAGAAGTTCCGGCAATAGAGTGAGTATGTCAATTCTAATCATTGTGCAAATTTACATAATCCACAAGGTTAGCAAACTTTTTTTGTATATTTGCGAGTTAATAACTCTATTTTGTCTATAATTATGACCCAGGACACTCAAAACTCTGCTCAAGAAGAGCAATTCAAGGATAAGAAAAACCTTGAAAATGTGCAAAGTACAGAACTTAAAAAGGACTCTGCCAATTTTAATGAAATGAATCTGAAAGATATAGTGCAGTACTTTCAGGATATGATTGAAAGAGGAGACCAACAAGAGATGTATAAAAATGCCGATTCTGTAAAAGCAGCCTTTTATAAAACCCTTAAAAAAGAGAAAATTGCCTCTGGGATGACGTTTCCTTCTAAGGAGGAGAGTGAAAATTTATCGGAAGAAGAGAGTATCTCAGTAAATCCCTTTGCAGAACTTGAGAGAGGCTTTAAAGAGCTCTATAATAGGTATAAAATAGAGAGGACCTCTTATTTACGTATTCTTGATAGACAAAAAGAAGAAAACCTAGAAAAAAAGAATCAAATAATAGAAGAGCTAAAGGAGTTACTCGATAAACAAGAAGATTTACAACACACCTTCCCTACTTTTAGAGAACTTCAGAGCAGGTGGAGGTCTATTGGCCCTGTACCTCAGTCTTATAATAAAGATTTATGGGAAACCTATCAATTTCTTGTAGAGAAATTTTATGATTTTGTTAAGATTAACAATGAGTTAAGAGACCTTGATTTAAAGAAAAATCTAGAGGTAAAAACAGGACTCTGTGAAAAAGCCGAAGAGCTTATGAATGAGCCAAATGTTGTACTCTCTTTTAGAAATCTTCAAAAACTTCACGAAGAGTGGAGAGAGATAGGACCTGTATCAAAGGAGCTAAGAGAAGAGTTGTGGGAGAGATTTAAAGCAGCAACAACTAATATAAATAAACGTCAACAAGATTATTTTGAAGGTCTTAAAATTGAGCATAAGAAGAATTTAGAGTTAAAAACAGAATTATGTATTAAGGCCGAGGCTGTAGCCAACATACAAACTGAAGGGAAAGATTGGAATGGTCTCTCAAAAGAGATGGAGAAGTTGCAGCAAGAGTGGAAAACAATTGGCTTTGCTTCAAAAAAAGAGAATCAGAAAATTTACGATAGATTTAGAGCGGCTTGTGATAAGTTTTATAACGGTAAAAGAGAGTTCTATTCAAGTTTTAAAAAGATAATGCAAGAAAATTTGGTGCAAAAAATTGCATTGTGTGAACAAGCAGAATCTCTTAAAGAGAGTGAAGATTGGAAAAAAACTACCGATCAACTTATATCCCTGCAAAAAAAATGGAAAGAGATAGGCCCTGTTGCTAGGAAACAATCTGATGCTGTCTGGAAAAGATTTAGAGCTGCATGTGATTTTTTCTTTGAAAACAAATCAAAGTTCTACTCCTCTATGGAGGAGGATTATGAAGATAATCTCAAACTTAAAAATGATCTTATAAAAGAGATTAACAAATATAAACGTAGTGAAGACGAATCTGAACATATTGCTGCTTTTAGAGAGTTCCAAAATCGGTGGATTGAGATTGGTTATGTACCTATAAAGGATAAAAACAGTGTGCAATCGGCTTATAGGGAGGCGATAGAAGCTAAGTTTCCTGACCTTAGAAGCAGTAAACACGAGAACAAACTGGTTAGATTTAAAAAGCATATAAAAGAAGTTAAAACTTCGCCAAAAGGTGATCGTAGCATTAAATACGAACGAGATAAACTTTTTCAGAAATTTCGCACTTTAGAACAAGATATAGCACTTTGGGAGAATAATATGGGTTTTTTCGCTAAATCTAAGAAAGCCGATAACATTATTAGTGATATGGAAGATAAGATCTCTAATGCCAAAGAGGAGTTACTCCAAATAGAAGAGAAGATAAAGTTGATAGATAAACAATACGAATAGTTAGATATGAATAAAAATTCCGTTCTTGGGTTTGTGCTGATAGGGGCAATATTAATAGGTTTTAGTTGGTACAACACTAAGATAATCAAAGAGCAGGAGCAGATAAAGTTACAGAAAGACTCAATTGAATTAGCGCAAGGTTTAGGTCAAAAAATAGAACCTAAAGATTCTCAAGAGACTGTTTTAGAGTCTCTTCCAAATAGAGATTCTAAGAGTGCTAGTATTATAGAAGATCGTAGAAACGAGAATATATATAAAGAGACTTTTTTATCTGCTGCTAGTATTGCTCAAGATAATAGAACTACTCTAGAGAATGATAAGATTAAAATCGAATTTTCTAACCTTGGAGCTCAACCGAAAAATGTTGAGATAAAAAACAATTACACCTACGACAGCCTAGCTTTAATGCTCATTAAAGAGAAAGGGAGCAACTTTGCCTTGAACTTTTATGCAGGGCAACAGCTATCAACCTCTAATTTTGGCTTTGATCTCTACTCTTCTTCAGATAACTCTATAGTTTATAGGTTATATATAGATTCGCTTTCATATATTGAATATAATTACTCTCTATCACAAGAGAGCTATATGGTGGATCTTGATATAACAATGGTGGGGTTAAATAAACATATTCCTAGAAATGAGACTTTTATAGATTTAGAGTGGTTTCTAGATGTTCCTAGACAAGAAAAAGGCTATAAAAATGAAAGGAATTACTCTACTATAGTTTATAAGTTTCCTAACTCAACTTCTGTAGAAGACTTGGGTTTAAGAAAAGATAATGCCTCAGACAAGATAACAACAAGAGTTAATTGGGTGGCCTTTCAACAGCAGTTTTTCTCTGCAATTTTAGTTGCAAAAGATGATTTTAACAGTGGTATTCTTTCGTTCAGGATGTATCCCGAAGATAATCCCGATAGAAATTTGATGAATTGCACTGCTAATATGCAAATACCATATAATGGAGATGAGGTAGTAAATGTGCCACTGCAATTTTATTTTGGTCCAAATCACTTTAAAACACTTAAATCCTATGATATGGGATTTGAGAAGATTGTCCCTTTGGGAGGATGGATTATTGGCTGGGTTAACAGATACGTAATAATTGTTGTATTTGATTTTCTCGGTAAGTTTATAAATAGTTATGGCCTCATAATCTTCCTCCTTACTATTTTGATTAAGTTGGTTATATCTCCTTTAACTATAAAGTCTTATCTCTCTTCTGCAAAAATGAGAGTGCTTAAGCCCGAAGTAGATAAGATAAATGCAAAGTATCCAAAGCAAGATGATGCCATGAAAAAGCAACAGGAGGTTATGGCTCTTTATAAAAAGACTGGAGTGAGTATGTTTGGAGGTTGTTTGCCAATGCTGCTTCAATTTCCTATCCTTTTTGCAATGTTCCGTTTTTTCCCAGCATCTTTTGAGTTGAGACAAGAGAGTTTTTTATGGGCAGAAGATTTAAGTGCTTTTGACTCTATTTTAAATTTGCCTTTTACAATTCCACTTTATGGAGATCACGTAAGCCTGTTTGCTCTCTTAATGGCATTTTCTATGTTCTTCTACTCAAGAATGAATATGGACCAGATGAATGCTGGACCACAAATGGCAGGGATGAAATATATGTCTCTCTACTTTATGCCTCTATTCCTTTTAGTCTTAGGTAATAATTTTTCTAGCGGGCTCAGTTATTATTATCTTCTCTCTAACCTGTTTACAATGGGACAAACTTGGATTATTAGAAAGTATTTTGTAGATGAAGAGAAGATCTTATCTAAACTTAAGGAGAAAGCTGCTGTGCCCAAGAAGAAATCAAAATTTCAGGAGAGATTAGATGCTGCATATAAAGCACAGCAACAACAAAAAAATAAAAGATGATAAATAGAAAGGAGATAGATACTATATTGGACAATCTGCCATCAGACTCAAAACTGGTGGCAGTTTCCAAATTAAAATCTAATGAGTTGATACTAGAAGCTTATAATTACGGATTAAAAGATTTTGGAGAAAATAGGCCTCAAGAGTTAAGCCAAAAAATGGCTGAATTACCAAATGATATCAGATGGCATTTTATTGGTCATCTCCAAACCAATAAGATTAAGATGATAATAGATAAGGTGCACCTTATTCATTCAATAGATAGCCAAAGGTTATTGGCTGCAGTAAATAGGCAGGCTACTAGACGTAATATTGTTGTAGATTGTTTGTTGCAAGTATATATTGCATCAGAGGAGAGTAAACAGGGCCTCTCTACCGAGGAGCTTGAACAGATTGTTTCAAATATAGAGGAGTATGCAAATGTAAGAATTTGTGGCCTTATGGGTATGGCATCTTTTACTTCAGATAAAACTATTGTGGCAAGCGAGTTTTCTAATTTAAAAAAGATTTTCGACTCTCTAAAAGGTGGTGCATTAAAAAATAGTGACCATTTTAAAGAGCTTTCGATGGGAATGTCTAATGATTATCTTACTGCTATCGAATACGGTACTACCCTTGTTAGGATTGGTTCTTTACTTTTTGGGGATAATTAATATTAAAAATAGCTACTACCAAATAATTGGGCTTTTATTAGATTTAATTAATATCTCATTAGTTTGAGAAAAATGTTTACTTCCAAAAAAAGCACCACGAGCAAGAGGAGAGGGGTGCGCTGCTTCTAGTATAAAATGTTTAGACGAGTCTATCAGGCTCTTTTTCCCTTTTGCGAAATTACCCCACAATAAAAAGATTATACCATCTCTCTTGTCTGATAACTTTTTGATTACGGCATCGGTAAATTGTGTCCATCCTATTCTACTATGCGAGGCTGCTTGACCTGCACGAACAGTGAGAACGGCATTCAAGAGAAACACCCCTTGTTTGGCCCATCTCTCCAAATTACCAGAAGAGGGAGGATCTATCCCAAGATCTGTTTTGAGTTCCTTAAAGATATTTACAAGAGATGGTGGTGGTGTCACCCCCTCTGGAACTGAAAATGAGAGACCATGAGCTTGATTGGCTCCATGATAGGGGTCTTGCCCCAAGATAACAACCTTAACTTCATTAAATGGCGTGTAATTGAATGCGCTAAAAATATTTGAGCCTTTAGGGTAAACAGTAATCCCAGAATTAATATCGGTTTTAATATAAGAGGTGAGTTTGACAAAATAATCTTTGTCAAACTCCTCTTTGAGTACCATTTTCCAGGTGGGGTCTATTTTAACATCCATTTTAGAAGATGACAATTTAATTTAAAAGATAAAATCAAGAACATTAGAGACACTCTCTACATAGTGGAAGTTTAATCCTTTTATGTAAATCTCTTTTATCTCTTTAACATCTTTTTCATTATCAGAAGAGAGGACAATAGTTTTAATTCCTGCCCTTTTGGCAGCCAGTATTTTTTCTTTTATTCCACCAACAGGTAGGATTTTGCCTCTTAAAGTGATCTCTCCTGTCATGGCTATACCACTTTTAACGCTCTTCTTCATGAAAGATGAAGCCATTGCACAAATCATTGTAATTCCAGCAGAGGGCCCATCCTTAGGAATAGCTCCTTCTGGAACGTGCATATGAATATCTTTTTCGGATAGCTCTTTTGAAGTGATATCTAAATAATTGGGGTTCGCTTTTAAGTATTGATAAGCAATGGTTGCAGATTCTTTCATAACATCGCCTAGGTTTCCAGTTGTAGTTAACTTTCCCTTCCCTTTACTTAGGCTACACTCCACAAACAGGATATCACCACCATTTTGAGTCCATGCAAGACCAGTTACCACTCCAGGAGCCTCATTGCCTTTTTGAATGTCGGGAGTGTAGGTAGGTAATCCTAATATCTCCTTAACCTCTTTGCTCCCTATAGTAGAAGGGCGCTCCTCTTTAAGTGCAACTTTTTTAGCTGTAACTCTAGCTACTTTAGCTATTTTGCGGTCTAGCTCCCTTACACCAGACTCTCTAGTATAATCGTTAATGATAGTCTCAATCCCCTGCTTATTAATTTTTAGTTGCGAGGCTTTTAAACCATGAGCTTCTATCTGTTTAGGTATTAGATGGTCTTTTGCAATGTAGCGCTTCTCTTCTGCAAGGTATCCGCTCACACTTATTAACTCCATCCGGTCTCTAAGTGCAGGGTGTATAGTACCAATATTATTTGCTGTGGTAAGAAACAGAACATTGGATAGATCATAATCTATATCAAGGTAATTATCGTGAAAAGCTGTGTTTTGTTC
>JBAYBU010000067.1:0-6994 GCA_041669105.1 Bacteroidales bacterium
GATGTTGCCGGTAAAGTTGTAAATGTTGCTGAGGCAACTATTCCAGATTTTATGGAGTACTATCAAGTTAATTTGATGAATCCAAAAGTGTTGGCTGGAGTGTTTTTAGGCTCTGTAATGTCTTTTGTCTTTTGTGGCCTTACAATGAATGCAGTGGGCAGAGCAGCAGAACAGATGGTAGAAGAGGTAAGAAGGCAATTTAGGGAGATAGTTGGTATTATGGATGGCACGGGCAAGCCCGATTATGCAAGATGTGTAGAGATCTCTACTCGTGGAGCACAACGAGAAATGCTTTTACCTTCTATACTGGCTATTGCAGTGCCTGTAATTATTGGAGTTGTTTTTGGTGTTGCTGGTGTAATGGGGTTGCTTATAGGTGGTTTAGGGTCGGGATTTGTGTTGGCAATCTTTATGGCAAATGCAGGTGGTGCTTGGGATAATGCCAAAAAATACGTAGAGGATGGTAATTTTGGTGGAAAAGGATCTGAGGCGCACAAAGCAAACGTGGTAGGTGACACTGTTGGGGATCCTTTTAAAGACACCTCTGGCCCTTCATTAAATATACTTATAAAGCTTATGAGTATGGTCTCAATTGTGATGGCTGGCCTTACCGTAGCTTTTAGTTTAATGTAGTGAAAGCTTTGAGAGAGTCTTTTTTGGGTAAAAAAAAACTGCCAAATTATTTAGGCAGTTTTTAAATTTGTGTGGAGTTAATTGGATTATAGTCCTAATTGCTCTTGGATGAATGATTCTACCTCGTCGCGTCCTACTTTTCTTTTGATTATCTTACCATCCTGATCTACAAAGATATTAGCTGGGATAGATTTTATGAAATACTCTTTTGCAGGGATGCTGTTCCAAAATTTAAGATCCGAAACCTGAGTCCAAGTAAGTTTGTCATTTTTGATTGCATCTTTCCAAACTTGCTCTTCTCTGTCTAGAGAGACTCCAAGAATACCAAAACCTTCTTTGTTGTACTTGTTGTAAATCTCTACTAAGTGAGGGTTAAAAACGCGACAAGGGCCGCACCAACCTGCCCAAAAATCTATCATAGTGATTTTGTTTTGGGAATAGACACTAGAGAGCGATACTGGGTTTCCATCTGGATCGTTAAGAGTGAATTCAGGAGCAACCATACCCGGTTCAAGAGACTTTAAAGTATTGACAGCTTCTTTAATTACTGTTAAATAACTATTGCCTTCAAATTGAGGGAGAGCATCAAATTGAGCTACTTTTGCTTCCATTTCTGTAGTAGGGTATTCTTCTACTTTTTGTGCTAATTGTATAATGGTGTAAAAAGATGTTGGATTTGCAGTCAAAAAATCTTCTTCTAGCGCATCCATCTCTTTTTTTGCATTGTTATGAAGCTCAAGAATTTCTTCTTGTCTTTCCGAAGTTGTACCTTCTATGTAAAATTCTTTTTCCAGTGATTTAAGATTGTCCCTTTCCGAAATCTCTTGTTTGCTTTTGTTTAAAGCTGTTACTAAATCGTTAGTTGCACCACCTATAACTTCTGATTCTTCAAAGGTCTCTTTTTCTGCTTTAATTACAATGTTTGAGTTTTCAAGAAAGAACATTAATCGGCCATTTACATCATCTATAGTAATTGAGTACATATCTGGAGTGGTAACTTTACCCGTAAAAGCAAATTTTCCATTTACAAGTTGAGTAGTGTCTCTTATTGGTTCAACTCTTGAGAAATTTGATAGGTAGACATTTCCTTCTGTGATTTTATCTCCGGAAAATGTTCCGGTAATGGTGTAGCCATCATGTTTTGGCGTGCAGGCAAATAAAATTGCAGCAACAGCCACTAATAGAATTTTGTTCATCTGTTTTTTTAATTATTTGGTTGATTGTTTTATTTGGTTGATTGTTCTCTTTGGTTGATTGTTCTCTTTAGTTGACTGTTCTCTTTAGTTGACTGTTCTCTTTAGTTGGTTATTCTCTGTTTTTGGGATCTGTAAAGACTGTTGATGCAGGAGCCTCTTCATAATCTTTGAGGAACCACTCTTTATACATCAAGTATCCTTGTGCATTTTTATGGGCAGACTCTTTAATTTGAGCAGATCCTTCTTTTACTTTTTTTGCAGGTATGCCAGCATATACTCCTGGTTCTAAAATTTGATTGCTCAGCACTACCGCCCCAGCAGCTATTATAGTATTATCGGAGATAACGGCATTATCCATTAAAATTGCACCCATGCCCACTAACACATTATTCCCTACTTTAGCTCCATGGATAATTGCGTTATGCCCTACCGACACATCGTCTCCCACTTGTGCAATAGACTCTTTATGAAGGGTGTGAAATATAGCACCATCCTGAATATTTACTCTATTACCCACTCTTATGGGATTTACATCTCCTCTAAGAACAGCACCATACCAGATACTACAATCATCTCCAATAATCACATCCCCTATAATTACAGCGGTTTCTGCAATAAAGCAGTTTTTCCCTATTTTTGGAGTTATTCCGTTTAATTTTCTAATAATTGCCATTTTTATTTGATTAACACAAATATATAAAATATATAAACTAAGTCAGAAATTATAACAGATACAGAGTGACATAAGTTTAAAAAATGCGAGAATTTATTTAAAGAAAATATTGATTTTGCTTTTATGCATAAATGGCAGTATATTTGATAGCTTATAAGCCTTAGGGGTGCTATAATCTTAATTATATAGCACGAAAGGAGATTGTTTTAGATAAAAATTTTTTATTTAGAAAAACTTTTTCAGACTAGAATATTAACTACATTTGTATCTTATATTCTATAATAAACAATAGCGCACCAGCTAAAATAAACAAAACTGTATGCAACACAAAGTTATTGACACTAAAGAAGTTGTAATTAGATTTACAGGTGATTCTGGAGACGGTATGCAACTTACCGGGACTCTATTTGCAGATGCATCTGCCCTGTTCGGTAATGATATATCTACTTTTCCTGATTTTCCGTCGGAGATACGTGCCCCTCAGGGGACTGTTTCTGGCGTTTCTGGTTTTCAGGTAAATATAGGAAGCGGAGAGGTTCGTACACCGGGCGATTTTTGCGATGTTTTGGTTGCGATGAATCCTGCAGCTTTAAAATCTAATGCAAAATGGGCAAAGCCAACAGCAACGATTATTCTTGATTCAGATACTTTTGACGAAAAAGGTATTAAAAAAGCAGGTTTTAAAACAGACGATCCTGTTAAGGAGCTCAATATTCAAGATAGACATATTGTTTTTGCACCAATCACAACTCTCACAAAGGAGAGTTTAAAAGATAGTGGCCTAGATTCTAAAACTATTGTTAGGTCAAAAAATATTTTTACACTCGGTATTTGCTACTACATGTTTAATAGGACATTAGATACTACCGAAGAGTATTTGAATAAAAAATTTAGGAAAAAGCCCGAGATTGCAGCCGCTAATAAAAAAGTATTGAGTGACGGCTTCAATTATGCCGGTAATGTTCATGCAATTCCAAATACATATAGAGTTGCACCAGCTAAACAGGAGAAGGGAACATATAGATATATTAATGGAAACCAAGCTGCAGCCTGGGGGCTTTTGGCCGCTTCAGAAAAATCGGGACTCCCTCTTTTTTGCGGTTCTTATCCAATTACTCCAGCAACCAGTATTCTTGAAGAACTTGCATTAAGAAAAGACTTAAATGTAAAAACACTTCAGTGTGAAGATGAGATAGCAGCTATATGTACAGCTATTGGAGCAGCTTATGTTGGCAACTTAGCAGTAACAACTACTTCGGGACCAGGGCTCTCATTAAAATCAGAGGCTTTGGGTCTCGCTATGATAACAGAATTGCCGTTGGTTGTGATAAATGTCCAAAGAGGGGGCCCCTCTACAGGGATCCCTACTAAAACTGAACAGGCAGATCTTAATCAAGCGCTGTATGGCAGAAACGGAGAGTGCCCTGTGGCAGTTATAGCAGCTCGCTCTCCATCTCATTGTTTTGATGCTGCTTTTTATTCGGCAAAATTTGCCTTGGAGCATATGATGCCAGTTCTGCTGCTATCAGAAGGTTTTTTGGGTAATGGGTCTGAGCCATGGAAAATCCCTTCTATGAAGGATTATCCAGAGATTCATCCTCCAATTGTAACAGAGGTTTCAGAATCTCCTTTTTGGCCTTATAAACGCGATGAAGACAGATTTGCAAGACGTTGGGCTTTGCCTGGAACTAAAGGATTAGAACATAGAGTAGGGGGCTTAGAGAAAAATCCTCAGGGAGGTGTCTCTTCAGATCCTCTTAATCATGAAAAAATGGTAGCAGATAGGGCAGAGAAAGTTGCCAGAATGGCTAACTATATTCCAGACCAAGAAGTTATGGGAGAAGATAGTGGCGATGTTCTTGTTGTTGGATGGGGAGGTACTTATGGCCACCTTTATACAGCTGTGAAAGAGTTACAGAGCGATGGTAAAAAAGTTAGCCTTTGTCATTTTGACTATATATTCCCTCTCCCTAAAAATAGTTGTGAGATATTCTCAAAATTTAAGAAAATATTAGTTTGCGAACTTAATAGCGGACAATTTGCCAGTTATTTGAAAGCACAACATTGTCAATATAAATATCATCAATATAATAAAATTCAAGGTCAGCCCTTTATCGTTAAAGAGATAGTAGACGCTGTAGATGCAATTTTATAATAACCCCGAAAATTCTAAGGATATGAAATACACTCCACAAGATTTTAAAAGCGACCAAGAGGTAAAATGGTGCCCAGGATGTGGCGACCACGCCATACTGGCTAGTATTCAAAGAGCAATGCCCGAAATTTGTGAATCTCTCAACTATACAAAAGAGAGATTTGTATTTGTTTCGGGAATTGGATGTTCTTCTCGTTTTCCTTATTACATGGATACTTATGGTTTTCATGGAATTCACGGGAGAGCATCTGCAATTGCAACAGGAATAAAAGTTGCAAACCCAACCCTCACCGTGTGGCAAATAACCGGAGATGGTGATGCACTCGCTATTGGTGGTAACCATTTTATTCATGCAATAAGAAGAAATATAGATGTAAACATAGTTTTGTTTAATAATCAGATATATGGGCTTACTAAAGGACAGTACTCTCCAACCTCAAAGCTCGGCGTAGTTACTAAAACCTCTCCGTATGGTACTGTAGAGCATCCCTTTAATCCCGGAGCATTAGTGTTGGGAGCGAGGGGGACATTCTTTGCTCGCAGCGTAGATGTAGAGCTTAAACTTTCCCAAGAGATAATGGTAGAATCTGCACAGCACGATGGCACGGCTGTTGTAGAGATGCTAGTAAACTGTGTGATTTTTAACGATAGGACACATGCTTTGGTAACGGCTAAGGATGTTCGTGCCGATAGAACGATTACTCTTAAGCATGGAGAACCAATGATTTATGGCAAGGAGAGAGATAAAGGTCTTATTTTAGATGGCTACGCTATTAAATCTGTTGTAATTGGCCAAAATGGAGTTAAAGAGAGTGACTTGTTGATACACGATGCTCATATAGAGAATCCTGGGATTCACTCAATGCTTATAGATATGAAGTACCCAGAATTGCCCGTAGCATTGGGAGTTATAAGAGCAGTTAAGGATAAAACATACGATGATAACGTTCGTGACCAGGTTATAGATGCAATGGAACATGCCCAAATTCACAATGTAGATGAGTTGTTGCATAGTGGTGCAACATGGGAAGTAAAATAGATAGATTATTATTAATTAACATATCAAACATTAAAAATTTTCACATTATGAAAGTAACTGAAATTATGACCAACCTTGAGAGGAAATATGGTCATGAAAAAGAGTATTTACAAGCCGTACACGAGGTTCTCGAGTCGATTGCACCAATTTACAATCAGCACCCAGAATTCGAAAAAGCAAAAATTATCGAAAGAATTGTTGAGCCCGATCGTATTTTTACTTTTAGAGTTACTTGGCAAGATGATAAAGGTGAGGTGCATACCAATCTAGGTTATAGAGTCCAGTATAATAATGCAATAGGCCCATACAAAGGTGGATTCCGTTTTCACCCTTCTGTTAACCTTTCTATTCTTAAGTTCTTGGGTTTCGAACAAACTTTCAAAAATGCACTTACAACACTTCCTATGGGTGGTGGTAAAGGTGGTTCTGACTTTAATGCAAAAGGTAAATCCGATGCAGAGATCATGCGCTTTTGCCAAGCATTTATTACAGAAATTTGGCGTCAACTGGGCCCCGACACAGACGTTCCTGCAGGTGATATAGGAGTAGGAGCTCGTGAAGTTGGTTATATGTATGGATGGTATAAGAAGCTTGCTCGTGAGAACACAGGCGTTCTTACAGGGAAAGGTTCAACCTGGGGAGGTTCTTTAATCCGCCCAGAGGCAACTGGTTTTGGTGGTGTTTACTTTACTTCGCACATGCTTGCAACAAAAGGGATGAACATTAAAGGTAAAACTGTAGCTGTTTCTGGCTTTGGTAATGTTGCTTGGGGAGCTGCTAAGAAAGCTACTGAGCTGGGTGCAAAAGTTATAGCACTTTCTGGCCCAGATGGAGTAATAATTGACGAGGCAGGAATGAACGAAGAGAAAATTGCATACATGTTAGAGCTTCGTGCAACTAATAATGACGTTGTTGCACCTTATGCAGATAAATTCCCAGGATCTAAATTTATTGCAGGTAAAAAATCTTGGAGTGTTAAGGTAGACATTGCTCTTCCTAGCGCTTTCCAAAATGAATTGAATGGCGACGATGCTAAGCAACTTATTGCTAATGGTGTAACATGTGTTTCAGAGATATCTAACATGGGTTGTACTCCAGAAGCTATTGCGGAATTCCAAAAAGCTAAGATTCTATTTGCCCCAGGTAAAGCAGTTAATGCCGGTGGCGTAGCAGTTTCTGGTCTTGAAATGACTCAAAATGCGATGCATATAAGCTGGACAGCAGAAGAGGTAGATGAAAAACTTAAACAAATCATGGAAAATATTCATGAACAGTGTGTTAAGTTTGGCAAACAAAAA
>JBAYBU010000068.1:0-6990 GCA_041669105.1 Bacteroidales bacterium
AAAATAGATAATTTTATCCCTCTTACAAAAAGCGAAGCCGATCAAATTGTAAAAGAGTATTTCCCCAAATTAAAAGATGAGCTAACCTCTATTATCATAGATCAAGATAATGAAATTGCTGCATTTGGAGTCTGTTTCCCAAATTTGTCAAAGTCTTTTCAAAAGGCCAAAGGAAAGTTTTTACCATTTGGAATGTTCCATATAATGAGAGAGTTTAAGAGGTATGATACCATAGACCTTATGATTCTTGGCGCAGCTCCTAAGTGGCAGAACAAAGGTATCTCCTCTATTTACCATACCTATATTGCAAGCAATTTAGAAAGTGGGCGAATTAAATATGCTATATCAAATCCCCAAGCAGAAAACAACTCGGCTTATAAAGTTTGGAGTAGATATTCAAATAAGCCATATATGAAAAGAAGATGTTATTTAACAAATATTGAATAATTATGTTGATGAAAGATATTTGCTCTGTAGTAAAAGGAACTGTTATCTGCGGAGAGAAGAGGCTTGGCGAAGATGTAAAATATGCATTTTCGTCTGACTTAATGAGTGATGTTCTTACGATTAAAAAAAATCACTTTTTGCTTATTACAGGATTATCTAATTCTCAGTCTATAAGAACTGCCGAGATGTCTGATGCTCCTTATCTTATTCTTTGTCGTGGAAAAATAGCATCTCCAGAAATGGTAGAGTTGGCAAAAGAGAATGATATTCTTATTATATCTACTCCTTTCTCTATGTTTAAATGTTCTGGTCTTTTGTATAATGCAGGTCTAAAACCAGTCTATTAATATGCATTTTGAGTACAAAATAGAGGGTGGAGATTTTACAATGGCAGGGGTTGCCTCGTCTCAAGTTAAAAAAAACCTTAAGCAGCTTGGGGTAGATCCATCTGTTATAAAAAGAGTGGTAGTTGCTTTATATGAGGCCGAGGTTAATGTTGTTGCACATGCCTATAGGGGTGTTATATATGTGGATATAAAGGGAGAAGGGATTAAGCTTAGATTAGAAGACGAAGGCCCTGGTATCCCAGATGTGTCACTCGCAATGACCAAAGGATTTTCTACAGCTTCTTCTGCTGTAAGAGAGATGGGGTTTGGAGCAGGTATGGGATTGCCTAATATTAGTGACAATGCCGATTTCTTTTCAATTGAGACCGATGTGGGTAAAGGAACCACTTTACATATTGAGATAAAATTTCGTTAACTTTGTTAAATGCCTATTGAACCAACATACAACAGAGCACTGGAGATTTCCAATGATATTTGTATTGGATGTTCACATTGTATAAAGGTTTGCCCTACAGAAGCTTTGAGAGTAAGCAAAGGTAAGGCTGGTATTCATGCCGATTGGTGCATAGATTGTGGGGAGTGCTATAGGGTGTGTCCTACCAGAGCAATAAGGGTTAAGGATGATGATTTTAAACAGATTTTTAGATATAAGCATCGGGTATTGCTAGTCCCTTCTGTTTTTTTTGCTCAATTCGAAGACTCTATAACCAGAAAAACTATATATGATATAATTGGGGAGCTTGGGTTTACAGAGGTTTGTGCCGTAGAGCAGAGTGTAGACACACTTATAGATGAGATTAATCTTTATGTTAAGACTGCCGAAAAACCTGTTATCTCCTCTTTTTGCCCAGCTGTTATAAGACTCATTCAGGTGCGTTTCCCTGCTTTGGTAAACAATATAATGAGACTTTTACCTCCTATAGAGATTACTGCTCAATACTACAAAAAGCGTTTTGAGAGAGAGGAGATAGGAGAGAGTGAGTATGGGATATTTTATCTCACTCCTTGTATAGGTAAAATAGCTGCTGTAAAATCTCCAGTTGGAGGGTACACTTCTCCTATTACAGGAGTTATTAATATGGACTATTTTTTCAATAAAGTGTATTTGGCATACAAACAAAAAGTTCCGATTACTGGTACTATTCGTATAAATGGTGCTGTCTCTTCTAAAGGTGTGCTTTTTCCGACTACTGGAGGGGAATCTAAACATGTTAAGGGTAAGACTTTGGCTATAGATGGAATGAAAAATGTAATTGATTTTCTGGAAAGGTTAGAGAACGAAGAGATAAAGGATGTAGATTTTCTAGAGATAAGAGCTTGTGATGAGTCTTGTGCTGGTGGGATTCTCTCATATAGAAATAGATTTCTTACTGCTCAAACTTTAAGAGAGTATGCTGCACAAATGCCTCAAGACCACCATCTCATTCATGAATATAAATATTATTGTTCGGCTATAGTGCATATGGATAAGATAGAGCCTAGATCTATGGTTAAGTATGACAGGAACATAGATATAGCAATTGAAAAAATGGAAAATGCGAGGCGGCTTAAAAAGCTTTTGCCAGGAATTGATTGTGGAGCATGTGGTGCTCCTAGTTGCGAAGCGCTTGCCGAGGACATAGTTAGAGGGCAGGCTAAGGTTTATGATTGTATTTTCTTAAGAACAATTCTTGAAAAACAGGGAGAGATCTCTCTAGAAGAGGCAATAAAGATAATGGAGAGTATTTGGGGTTCTGAGAGATTCACAAACGAAAAATAACTTATTTTAAATATATGAAACTAAAGGAAATATCAGAAAAATTGGATCTTAAACTCTTTTCTTGTGAAGAGGAGTTAGGTAAAGAGGTTACTGGTGGCTATGCTTCTGATTTGTTGTCGGATGTTATGGGTCACTCAAAAGAGGGGCAGTTGTGGATTACTTTACAGACTCATAAAAATGTTATGGGTGTAGCTTCGCTTAAAGATTTGGCTGGGATAATATTGGTTAAAGGATTTACTCCCGATGCCGAAACTATTGCGCTGTCACAAAGTGAAGGTATTCCAATTTTGGGAACAGATATGGAGGCTTTTGAGTTGTGTGGTAGGCTCTACAACCTTCTTAATTGAGGGCCGATCTTCATATTCATACTGTCTTATCGCCTTGTGGAGATATAGAGATGTCTCCTGTAGCTATTATTAATAAAGCTAAGGAAAAATCGTTGGATATAATTGGTATTACCGATCATAATTCTACTCGTATGGCTCCTATAATTAGAGATTTAGGGGATAGAGAGGGAGTTTATGTCCTTTGTGGTGCCGAGGTTACAACTCGAGAAGAGGTGCATGTGTTGGCTTTTGTAGATGGCAACAATGCACTTTCTCTTTTGCAAGAGTACCTTAATAGATATCTTATTAGGATACCTAATAATCCAGATGTCTTTGGTTATCAATTAGTTGTTAATGAGAATGAAGAGGTTCTTTATCAAGAAGAAAGTCTTTTAATAGGGACAATCGAACAGAGTTTAGATCAAGTAGAAGAGTTTGTTCACTCTCTAGGTGGGATTTTTATTCCTGCGCATATAGATAAAAAATCAAATTCCCTGTTGAGTCAGTTGGGATTTTTACCCCCTGGCTTAAATGTAGATGCTCTTGAGCTCTCTGCTAGATGTGTTGTGAAGTCATTTTTGAATGAATACTCATATCTTTCTAATAATAATTTTATTTGCTCCTCGGATGCTCATTATGTAAAGGATATTGGTAAATGTTTTACGTTGTTAGATGTTAAGAACTTCTCTTTTGAGGCAGTAAAGGAGGCTATTAAAAAATCGGGAGTTAATAATTTGATTTATCATTAGATATTTTGTATAATAAATGATCTGTAATTTTATTTTATCATGAACGATTTGTCTCTGCATATAATAGATATAATACAGAATTCACTTTCGGCGGGAGCTTCTCTTATTAAGCTTACTGTTAGTGAGAAGAGCTCCCAAGATCTTTTGCTTATAGAGATTGAAGATAATGGCAGAGGCATGACACCACAACAAGTTAACAATTTAGAGGATCCTTTTTTTACTTCTCGTACTACAAGACGGGTAGGAATGGGAATTCCTCTATTCAGAGACTCGGCTCGGCAAAGTGGAGGTTCTTTGGTTGTTAAATCGCAACCGGGTATAGGTACTAAGGTTACTGCCACTTTTAAGCTAAATAATATAGACTGCCCTCCATTGGGCGATATAGCAAATAGTTTGATTCTTATGGTCTCGGCAAACCCTAGTATAGATTTTCTTTTTAGATATCTTTATGAAGAGAATGAGTATTTATTTGACACGGTTGAGGTGAAGGAAATCCTTGAGGGACTCCCTATAAACGATCCTTCTGTTATAAGAATGCTTACGAGCATGGTAGATACTAATATCCAAGATATTAAAAAGGAAAATGATTATTATGAGTAAAACTAAAATGAATATTGTAATGCTTACCGGTGCTGGAGTTAGTGCCGATAGCGGAGTAGAAACCTTTAGAGCTTCCGATGGATTATGGGCAAAGCATAATATAGAAGATGTTTGTACGCCACAGGCTTTGGATAGAAATCCTAAGTTGGTACTCGATTTTTATAACGAACGCCGTAGGCAACTAAAAACAGTTGAACCCAATGCTGGTCATATTGCTGCAGCTAAATTAGAAAAATACTTTAATGTAGAAGTTATCACTCAAAATGTAGATAATTTGCACGAAAGAGCGGGTTCTTCTAATGTGTTGCATCTTCATGGAGAACTAACTAAATGTAGGAGTATGAGAGATCCTTCTTATATTTGTGACACCTATGGAGATGTGAGTATTGGAGATTTATGTCCAGCGGGTGGACAGCTAAGGCCTCATATCGTTTTTTTTGGAGAACAAGTTCCGTTGTTGGAAACAGCTGCCAAGATTGTTAGTACAGCAGATATAGTAATTGTTGCTGGAACTTCTTTGGCAGTGTATCCTGCAGCGGGTTTGGTTAGATATGCTCCCGACCATGCTCAGGTTTATGTGCTAGACCCTGCAGCAGTAGAGCTTGGAGGGATGAATGTGACTTATATGAGAGAGAGATTTGCTTTGGCTATGCCAAAGTTAACAGAGATATTAATAGAAAAGTATAGTAGTAATTAATTTTTTGTTAGAATTATTTTTTCATTTGTTTTAAAATATATACTTTTAGGGGTCAAAACAGCAGATATTAAAACTAAATTATAAATAAGTATGAATAAAATCAAATCCCTTGACGATTTGCGTAAGATGAAGCAAGATCTCGAACGCGGAATGAATATCCGTGAGAAGAGTAACTCGCCAGAATCTATTGTTCAGATACGTGTGGCAATGGCTACTTGTGGTATTGCAGCCGGTGCAAGGACGGTAATGAACGTACTCATTGAGAAGATAGAGAAGGAAAATGTTCCTGCTGTGGTAACACAGGGTGGGTGTATGGGCTATTGTTATGCAGAACCTACAATAGAGGTAAAGATACCCGGCAAAGATCCGGTTGTCTTCGGTAATGTAGATGCAAAAGTAGCAGTCGATATTGTTGATAAGTATATTAAAAATGGAGAACTTATCGATGGTATTATTCCAACTAACTATCAGACAATTAATGAGCAAAAGTAGAGTCTATGGCACAGTATAAAATGCATTTGCTAGTTTGTGGTGGTACCGGATGCCGGGCCTCACAAAGCGATGAGATTGTAAATAGTCTTAACGCAGAAATTAAAAATTTGGGACTTGAAAACGATGCACAAGTTGTTACAACTGGTTGTTTCGGTTTTTGTGAAAAAGGACCAATAGTAAAAATAATTCCCGACAATACGTTTTACACTCAGGTGAAAATAGATGATTGCGCCGAGATTGTAAAAGAGCATATTCTTAAGGGTAGAAAAGTGAACAGACTTCTTTATGAAGATCCTGAGACTAAAAAGCACATAGAGGATTCTAAACATATGGGGTTCTACCAAAAGCAACTAAGAATTGCGTTAAGAAATTGTGGGTTTATCGATCCCGAAAATATAGATGAATATATTGCTCGTGATGGATATGCTGCTATTGGAAAAATTTTGGGAGAGATGTCTCCTATAGAAGCTATAAAGGTACTTAAAGAATCGGGGCTAAGAGGCCGTGGTGGTGGTGGATTCCCTACCGGGCTCAAATGGGAAATTGCGTCGAAAAACAAGTCTGGTCAAAAATATGTGGTTTGTAATGCCGATGAGGGCGACCCTGGTGCATTTATGGACCGTTCTATTTTAGAGGGAGATCCTCACTCTGTTATTGAAGCAATGTCTATTTGTGGGTATTGTATTGGTGCTACAAAAGGGTTAATCTATATTCGTGCAGAATATCCTTTGGCTATTAGACGCTTAGAAGTTGCTATTAAGCAATCTAGAGAGTATGGTTTGATAGGGCAAGATATTTTGGGCACTGGGTTCAATTTTGATATTGAGTTAAAGTTTGGCGCTGGTGCTTTCGTTTGTGGAGAAGAGACCGCTCTTATTCACTCTATGGAAGGAAACCGTGGAGAGCCTACTGTTAAGCCACCTTTCCCTGCAGAGAAGGGTTACTTGGGCAAGCCTACAAATGTAAACAACGTAGAGACCCTTGCAAATATTCCTGTTATATTTATTAAGGGTGCTGATTGGTACTCAAAAATTGGCACAGAAAAATCTAAGGGTACAAAAGTATTTGCTCTTGCTGGTAAGATTAATAACGTTGGTCTTATAGAAGTTCCAATGGGGATAACTTTAAGAGAAGTTATTTTTGAAATTGGTGGAGGTATTAAAAATGGTAAGAAGTTTAAAGCTGTACAAACAGGTGGCCCTTCTGGGGGTTGTCTAACAGAAAAACATTTAGATACTCCTATTGATTTTGACAATCTTTTAGCTGCTGGCTCAATGATGGGTTCGGGTGGTATGATTGTAATGGACGAGGATGATTGTATGGTTGCTATGGCAAAATTCTATTTAGAATTTACTGTAGAGGAGTCTTGTGGGAAATGCGCTCCTTGCCGAGTAGGTAACAAGAGATTACACGAAATTCTCGAGAAGATTTGTGCAGGCAAAGGTACCGAAGATGATCTTGATTATTTGCAAAATTTGAGTAAAGTAATTAAAGATACGGCTCTTTGTGGCTTAGGCCAAACATCTCCTAATCCTGTTCTCTCTACTTTGGAACATTTTTACGATGAGTATCT
>JBAYBU010000069.1:0-6879 GCA_041669105.1 Bacteroidales bacterium
AAAGTTAGGGCAACCTCTCCCTCTAGGCCAATAGAGCGGCTCCTCTCTGCTAATAGATTAGCATCTAACGCTCTCTCTATTTTAGGCTGAGTAAATAGGTAATATGCCGATTGCGGTAAGAGGCCAACTATTTTATCGATCTCTTTATCGGCAACAAAACCCATAATACAAAAGAGTCTTCTAAAATTTTGTTTCCTAAGCTGTGTAAAAACATAGGAGAGCCCGTTAACATTGTGGCCAGTATCACATATAACAGGTGGGAAAAGAGATAGATACTCCCACCTCCCTCTAAAGTCAGTTTGCTTAATAACCGTTCTCAATCCTTCTCTTATGTTTTTATCACTCCACCCATCTCCCATAACTTTTATGAATGAAGGGTTTCTTGATAAAATCTTGAGAGTAGTTAAAGTAGTTCGTAAATTATGAACCTGATATTCTCCGTAAAGATCTATTTCATAATCTTCTAAAGAGACATTGGCATAAGAAGATTCTTGAGAGAAAATCAATGGCGAGCCCTTTTCGTCGGAAATTGATTCAAAAATATCCCGAGTAGATCTAGTGTACTCTCCCACAACAACAGGAGTATTGCTTTTTATAATTCCACTCTTCTCTTTTGCAATTGCACTAATTGTGTATCCAAGATGTTCGCAATGATCTATAGCTATATTGGTAATAACACTAATTAATGGAGAAATTATATTGGTAGAGTCTAACCTCCCCCCTAATCCAGTCTCTATAACAGCTATCTCTACACCAGCTTTATAAAAATAGTCAAACGCCATTGCAGTTGTTATCTCAAAGAAAGAGGACCTGTTTTCTAAGATAAACCTTTCGTTATCATCTAAAAACAAAAGAACATCTTCTTTAGAGATCATTGCTCCGTTTACTTTTATCCTCTCACGAAAGTCAATAAGATGAGGCGATGTGTAGAGCCCCACCTTTACGCCACAGCTCATTAGAGCAGAAGCAAGCATGTGGCTTACAGAACCCTTCCCATTTGTACCAGCAACATGTATTGTAAAAAAATTTTTATGTGGCTGCTCCAATTTTTTATCAAAAAGAAGCATTGTCTCTAGCCCCTCTTTATATGCAATTTTTCCTACTTTTTGATAAGAGGGAATTTGATTAAAAATATACTCTATCTTTTTATTGTACTTCTCTAAATCAAACATAATATCTAGCATTTATCCAATAGCAAATTTCAAAAATAATAGTCACAAAGCTACCTTTTTATTAAATAATTTTCGCAATTCGGTCTAATTGGAGTAATTTTGTGACCTAATTTAATGCATAAAGTATTATGATTTCATTCTTTCGAGCCAATAAAGGGCCGGTTCTAGCGGTTAAAGCAAATACAGAGTTATCAGTAGAAAGTATAGAGAGACTTAAGTGGCTTTTCCAAGAAGCTCAGCTTATTTCTACAACTACACTGCCAGGTTTTTACATAGGGCCAAGGCGAGAAATGATAACACCGTGGAGTACAACGGCGGTAGAGATAACAAAAAATATAAATATTCCTGGAATCGAAAGGATAGAGGAGTTTTTTGAAGTACCTAATAAGAGGCCACATTTGATAAAATGCTTCAGAGGCAATATGATGGGCTCAATCAAGATATTTTCACAATAGATGATAAACCACAGCCGGTAATAGAAATCAGAGATATTAGCGAGTATAATAAACAAGAAGGATTGGCCCTAAACCAAGAAGAGACTGAATACTTAGAGGATCTTTCAAAAAAGATAGAGCGCAATTTAACAGACGGTGAGGTTTTTGGTTTTTCTCAAATAAACTCCGAACATTGCCGTCATAAAATATTTAATGGCACCTTTATTATAGATGGTCAAGAGATGGAGTCTTCTCTCTTCCAACTTATTAAAAAAACATCTAAAGAGAATCCAAACTTTATAATCTCGGCATATAAAGATAACTGCGCATTTGTAGATGGGCCACAAACAGAGCTTTTCTATCCAGAAAAGGGAGACGTCCCATCACTATTCAAAACAGAACAGAGCAAGACAGTAATTTCACTAAAGGCAGAGACTCATAATTTTCCTACAACGGTAGAGCCTTTAAATGGCGCTGCAACTGGGTCGGGTGGAGAAATTCGAGACCGTATGGCAGGGGGGAGAGGGTCGTTCCCAATAGCGGGAACTGCTGTATATATGACCTCCTACCCTCGTTTTGAAGTAGAAGGGAGAGATTGGGAACAGATGGCAGAAGAGAGAGAGTGGCTCTCAAACACCTCAAGAAATTCTAACCAAAGCCTCTAACGGAGCCAGCGATTACGGCAATAAATTTGGAGAACCACTCATTTGTGGGTCCCTACTAACATTTGAACACTGCGAGAGTTACCGTAAATTTGGATATGACAAAATAATAATGCTTGCTGGAGGAATCGGTTATGCCAAAAAAGAGTATGCATTTAAGGATACTCCACAAAAAGGAGATAAGATAGTAATGCTTGGAGGAGACAACTATCGTATTGGAATGGGTGGCGGCTCTGTCTCTTCTGTAGCTACAGGGGAGTTCGATAACACTATAGAACTAAACGCTATACAACGGTCAAATCCAGAGATGCAAAAGCGGGTCTACAATACAATAAGAGCTCTTGCCGAAAGCGAAAATAACACTATAGTTTCCATTCACGACCATGGTGCAGGTGGCCATCTCAACTGCCTCTCAGAACTTGTAGAGAAGAGAGGAGGCGATATTGATATTAGCAAACTCCCCATAGGAGACCCTTCTCTCTCTGCAAAAGAGATAATTGGTAACGAGTCTCAGGAGAGAATGGGATTGGTCATAAAAGAAAAAGATATTGAACTCCTTTCAAAAATTGCCACCAGAGAGAGAGCCCCAATGTATGTTGTTGGAGAGGTAACAGAGACAGGCAATTTTACGCTAGAGAACAGTGAGAATGGAGATAAACCAATAGACCTCGCTTTAGAAGATCTGTTTGGATCTACTCCAAAGACTATAATGGAAGATGTGTCGGCTCACGAGATATGGGACCCATTAGAGTATGACCAAGATGATATCGAATATTATTTAGAGCAAGTAGTTCAATTGGAGTCTGTAGCATGTAAAGATTGGCTTACCAATAAGGTAGACCGCTCTGTGAGTGGGCTCATAGCAGCCCAACAAACAGTTGGAGAGATACAGCTCCCTCTCAATAATTTGGGAGCAGTAGAGATAGGATACGGTACAAGCAACGGAATGGCAACATCAATAGGGCATGCCCCTGCTATTGCCATGATAGATGCAGCGGCAGGTAGCAGAATTGCAATCGCCGAGGCTTTAACTAACCTCGTGTGGATTCCTGTACAAGCTGGTATAAAAGGGATCTCACTCTCGGCAAATTGGCAATGGCCATGCAAAAACATTGGAGAAGACACAAGACTTTATAGCGCTGTTAAAGCAGCCAGTGATTTTGCTATCGAACTCGGAATCAATATTCCTACAGGAAAAGACTCCCTCTCGATGACTCAAAAGTATCCCGATGGTAGTAAGGTTCTTTCCCCTGGAACAGTAATAATAACCTCCGTTTGCTCTAGCGATAACGTCTATAACGTAATAAAACCAGTATTACAAAAAGAACCCGACTCAACTATTTTCTATATTCCTTTCACAATTATGAATGAGAATAGCTTTAATTTGGGTGGCAGTGCGTTTGCGCAAATCACTTCGCAACTCGGCAACGAGACTCCAGATATTACCTACCCTTCCTATTTCAAAGAGTGCTTCCATGCCATACAAAAGATGATAAAAAGCGACCTCATACTAGCCGGGCACGACATCTCTGCTGGGGGATTGGTAAATACACTCCTAGAGATAAACTTTGCAAATAGAGAGGGTGGAATGAATATAGACCTCTCTATGCTAAATGAAAAAGATCCGATTAAGTTGCTATTTGCAGAGACGCCTGCTGTTATTATTCAAGTTAAAAACCAAGACGTTGAGGCTCTAAATAGAGTAGCTCAAGAGTTTGGTGTCACTCTATTTTCTGTTGGTAAGTATAGCCCAAAGAGAGAGCTTAAAATAAAGCTACATAAAACAGATCTTAATTTAGATATAGATCATTATCGCGACCTTTGGTTTAATACATCTTATCTTTTTGATCTAAACCAAGTTGGAGAAAAATTTGCAACTGAAAGATTCAACAATTACAAAAATCAACCTTTAAAATATAACTTCCCTACCTCTTTCAAAGGAGAGTTCAATTTGCTTCAAAACTCCACTACACAAAACGTTAATAGACCCGTTGCAGCAATAATTAGAGAGACAGGGTCTAACGGAGAGAGAGAGATGGCGTGGGCACTACATTTAGCAGGATTTGCTGTAAAAGACGTCCATATGACCGATTTAATAAGCGGCCGAGAGACTCTGGAGCAAGTTAATATGATTGCATTTGTTGGAGGAGCTTCAAATGCAAATACTCTGGGTCCTGCCAAAGGGTGGGCTGGAGCATTTATCTATAACAAAAAAGCATCTATAGCTCTGGAGAATTTTTATAAAAGAGAAGCTACACTTAGCCTAGGAGTGTGCAACGGCTGCCAACTTATGGCAGAATTAGGACTAATAACGCCCCAAGCTAAAGAGAGCTCTCCAAAGATGAAACTAAATGATAGCCATAAATTTGAAAGTGCTTTTATTGGTGTAACAATAGAAGACTCTCCTTCAATATTACTAAACTCCTTAAAAGGCTACTCTTTGGGAGTATGGGTTGCACATGGCCAGGGCAAGTTCTCTTTTCCAGAGCCTATAGAAAATTACAGTATTGCTCTTAAATATAACTACAATCAATACCCTGCAAATCCAAACGGCTCACCACAAGCTATAGCCGGGGTGTGCAGCAGCGATGGGCGGCACCTAGCAATGATGCCTCACCCAGAAAGATCTATCTATCCACATAACTGGGCATGGTATCCTTCACAAAGAAAAAAAGACCAGGTAACCCCTTGGTTAGAGCTCTTTGTTAATGGTCGGCTTTGGATAGAGGCCAACTCCCTAAAAAAATAGACATTATGACAAAAAACAAATTACCTAAAATTTTTGTGCTAGACACAAACGTAATCCTTCATGATTTTCGTGCAATTCACAATTTTGAAGAAAACGACATTGTAATACCAATTGCAGTGATTGAAGAGCTCGATAAATTCAAAAAAGGAAACGAAACCATTAACTACAACGCTCGAGAGTTTATTCGTGAAATGGATAAAATCACAGACAATAGACTCTTTGGCAATGGAATTGAAATAGGAAAAGGGAAAGGCAATATTAAAATAGAGATGGGACATCCTTTTAGCGACCAAATGGCCAAATCTCTGTTTGAAGACACACAAGACCACCGTATTTTAGCTACCACTCATTGGATTGCTCAAAATAACCAAGAGCGCGAAGTAGTTCTAGTCTCTAAAGATATTAACCTTAGAATGAAGGCCAAAGCGCTGGGCCTTATGGCACAAGATTACCTGAGCGATAAAGTAACCGTAGAGAAGTTAGACTCCCTAATGAAAGAGGTTAATATCCTTGACGGCGTTAACGAAGAGACGATTCAAGAGCTCTTTTACAAAGAGCAAGGAGTACCAGCAAAAGAGCTAAAGCAAGAGAATTTGTTTGCAAACCAGCTATTTATTATAAATGGAGAGAAAAAAGATTACAACCTTTTGGTTCGTTATGAAAAATCCACCGATACTATTATTCAAGTAAAGAAGCAAAAAGCATACGGCATAGAACCTCGGAATGACGAACAAGCTTTTGCATTGGACCTTCTCTTAAATCAAAATATAAAGTTAGTATCTCTTACTGGTACCGCCGGAACAGGGAAAACCCTACTCGCTCTTGCTGCTGCACTTGCACAGGAGCAGATGTACGATCAAATACTACTCTCCCGCCCTGTTATTCCTTTAAGAAATCAAGAGATGGGTTTTTTGCCAGGCGATATTAAAGAGAAACTAGGCCCATATATGCTTCCTCTTTTCGACAATTTAGCGGTTATAAAAAACGTATTTAAATCTACCAGTCGCGAAGTTGTTAAAATTGAAGAGATGCTAAAAACCGAAAAGCTTCTTATATCTCCTTTGGCTTACATTAGAGGCCGCAGCCTTTCAAATGCCTTTTTCATTATAGATGAAGCTCAAAATCTAACACCTCACGAAGTAAAAACCATAATTACACGAGCTGGAGAAGGGACCAAACTTGTTTTCACTGGAGATATACAACAAATAGACTCACCATACCTAGATATGCACTCAAATGGGCTCACTTATTTAAGTGAGAAACTTTATGGCCAAGAGCTTTTTGCACATATCAATTTGGTGCACGGAGAGCGCAGCGAGCTCTCGGAGATGGCAGGTAAACTGTTGTAATTTTTTACTATATTTGCATCCCAACTTATTATTGAAATATAAACCGTAAATTAATATATTTTATGTCAGAAATTAAAAGAGTTTATTTCTTTGGAGGCAAAACTGCCGACGGAGACGGCTCAATGAAAAATCTGTTAGGTGGTAAAGGTGCCAACCTTGCAGAGATGTGTTCTTTAGGTATGCCGGTTCCTGCCGGTTTTACAATTACTACCGAGACATGTGTTGAGTTTTACAAAAACAATATGCAATATCCCGAAAGTTTGAAAGAAGAGGTAGAAGCCTCCTTAAAAAAAGTTGAGTCTGTTATGGGTATGAAATATGGAGATGCAGAAAACCCACTACTTTTATCGGGCCGTTCAGGCGCAAGAAGCTCTATGCCCGGAATGATGGAGACTGTTCTAAATATTGGTCTTTGTTCTGACACAATAGAGGGTCTTATTAAAAAAACAGGCAACCCTAGATTTGTATACGATGCATACCGCCGTCTTATTATGATGTATTCCGATGTGGTTA
>JBAYBU010000070.1:0-6871 GCA_041669105.1 Bacteroidales bacterium
CCTAGAAGTGTCGGCCTCCATGATAAGAGTGATTTCGCCATCGTTGAAAGAACTGGTATAAGGAGTACTTCTAACGCTACTGTGGTAACTCCCACAACTTTGTATTATCAATACTACTGTTATTATATATGCTATATAATAAATTTTGTTTTGTTTATTCATTTTATTTTAATATTTGCTCCGAGTATCTATGAGCTGCTCTGCTCAGTTTATCCATTATGGCACGTCCTATTCCCTCTTGTGGGACAGATTCGGCAACAATATAATCTATTTTAGGATTATCTTCTAGTTTGTGAAGTATTCCAAAAAGATTTATAGCAGCTTCTTTAAGATCTCTCGTTTTTGAAAGATATTCGGTCTCTTTAAATCCTGAGACTGTTTTACCTGAGAAAGAGATAAAAGCTCCCTCACCTTTGGGCAATTGCTGCATAAAGCTACTTGACCCAAACATACTTTGTAGTTCTATAATAAAAAGAGGCTTATTTGGACTGTAGTGAGATTTTAGTGATCCAGGAGAAGCTACTGGCTCATTAATATTGTTTTTCTTGGATTTTGGTAAAGCTTTTTCTAGATTGGAAGAGGTTATAAATCCTTCTCGTAGAATAACAAAGCCATCGGGGTTTAGAGAAATAACAGTAGATTCTATTCCTACTTCACACTGGCCGCCATCTAATATAAACTCTATGCTAGGTAGCTGTTTTCTAACATGAGCTGCTGTAGTAGGGCTTATTCTTCCAAACTTATTTGCACTAGGAGCTGCTATTGGGCAACCCGAAGCTTTAATCAAATCTAATGCAATTTTATTATTTGGCACTCTTATGCCTACAGTTTGTAGCCCAGACGTTACAATATCGGGTACAAGATTACTCTTAGGGAGAACTATTGTGAGTGGCCCAGGCCAAAACATATTTGCAAGGAGATCTACTCTTGTATCATGGTGCTTTGTGAGTCGCGCAATCTCTTTTATACTGGAGATATGTACTATTAAAGGGTCGAAAGAGGGTCTCTCTTTTTCAATAAAAATTCTTGCAACAGCATTTGAATTGAGTGCATTTGCTCCAAGCCCATATACTGTTTCTGTTGGAAATGCAACTAGGCCGCCAGATTTGATAATTTGAGCTGCACTTTGTATCTGTTTCTGAGAAACCATTTTTAGAGATGAAAAATTGAATTCAAAGGTAGTTATTTTTTAAGAATAAGATGGACACCTGTGGCGATGGGTCTAAATAAAACCATTATGTTAGAGATAATGAGATTGAAAATATTTTAGCTTTAATTTCTCTTAATAACTTTATCTATATATTTTGAGTTAAGTATTTTGAGTATGGCGGTGTAGTCCATTTTAAACTCTATAAAATCTCCAGTTTTATAGTTACTCTTATTTTCACCTAAATCTACAACAGTAACATCGGAGCTTACACCAACAACTCTAATACTAGTATCTTTGGGGGTAATGTGATTTTTATCTACATCTAGCAGGCCAACATCAAGAATAGCTCGGCAGCTTATATCGCTGCTCATATCTGACTCAGGTTCAAAGGGGTCTCCCTCTAAGTTAGTGCCCATCTCTCCAATAGGGATGCCGGGCTTCTGTTTTAGTTCAATTATTTGAGCATAAAACTGAAATAGATCTACCTCCATACCTTCTATCACAGAGTCGTTATATACATCGGTGCCAAGATAGAGTGTTTCTCCAACCCTAAAGTGGTTGATCCCTTTAGGTAAAAGGCCTTGGAAAATTAAAGGTATAGTTACAGACGACCCCCCCGAGAGATATTTGATTTTTTTATTGAACTTAGCCTCTATTAACTGTTTATAGATGCTAAGCTGAATTAGTTTGTCGTGGCTAGGGAGTACTCCATACATACAGCTAAGATTTGTCCCAATTCCAACAACTTCTATGTTCTCTAAACTAAAGACTTTTTCATAAAAACTTATAAAATTTTCATGTAGTACCCCCTCGCGAAGCTCTCCCATCTCTAACATAATAATAATCTTATGTTTCACATTTTGTTTTACAGCCTCTTCTGATAAGAGCTTAATGGTGCTTATCTCTGTATTCATGCTGATATCGGCATATTTCACTACGCCTGGGATTGCTTTTTTTGCAGGGGGCTTTATGTAGATAGTCTCAACATTGGGTTTAATGGCTTTTACAGTTTTCATGTTGGATATCCTTGAATCAGAAATTTGACTGATATCTAATTTAAGGAGTTCTTTGAGAAACTGTCTATTGCCACACATCAATTTGGTGACTACAGACCATTCAATACCTCTCTCTTTAAAAAGTTTATTTAAAAATTGATGATTAGCTTTTAGTTTATCGGAGTTTAATGTAATAAAGGCCATTACTTGCTGTCTTTAATTAAACGCATTTCTAGATATTTATTTGTGAACCCTAATTTTTCATATAGACCTTTAGCTGGGTTATTTGGTTCTACATGTAAAGCAATGTTGCCTTCTGTTAGTTTTATAGCCTCTTCCATTAATTTTTTACCTATTCCTTTTCCTCGATGTTTATTGTGCGTAGCTATATAAACTAGTAAATTTTCTGGGATAAATCCTTTCATCCCCGTTCTATTCACTATAACTACACCTAAAAGTTGAGAGTTGTTGTAATACGCAGGCGTAAACCCACCAAAAGAAGGGTGTTCTTGCAGGGAGTAATCAATACATTTTTCTATGTCCTCTTTAGGATCACCAAACTGTTCTAAGTGGTTGTATAAAAAGTCTACGATCTCTTTTTTATCTGTTGAGTTGAGTTTTTGATTTTTATTAAAGGTTCTTAAATCACTCATAATTTTAATTCTAAGCACTATGTTAAATTAATTAAGTGCTATACTAATCAGATACTAATGCTCTGATAATACACTTTCTTTAACACATTTCTTTTGTTTTTAGTTCATTTTATAATGAAATAAAAATTATTACAAAGCTAAAGTTGTTTAGTTTATACCAAATATAGCCATATCTTCATTGACACTTTTAATGGTTTGGACTCCAAATTTTTCATTTACAATTTGTAATACATTAGGAGTCATAAATCCTGGAAGTGTTGGCCCTATATGGGTGTTTTTTATTCCTAAATAGAGTAGAGCCATATGTACAATTATGGCTTTTTGCTCGTACCAAGCTATATTGAAAACTATTGGGAGCTTGTTTATATCGTCTAGTTTAAGAACTTCCTTTAATTTTAGAGCTACGTATGCCCATGAATAGGAGTCGTTACATTGGCCCGCGTCTAGAACTCTTGGAATACCGTCAATATCACCTAATTGAAGTTTGTTATATCTATATTTTGCACATCCCGAGGTGAGAATAACTGTATCTTTAGGTAAATTCTTGGCAAACTCGGTGTAATACTCTCTACTCTTTTGTCTAGCATCACAGCCCGACATTACAACCATCTTCTTAATAGCTCCCGAATTTATAGCATCAAGAATTTTATCTGCTAAAGCTAGCACTTGATTGTGAGCAAAACCTACTGTTATATCTCCAGTTTCTATCTCTGTAGGAGGTGGGCAGTTTTTTGCCATCTCTATTATTTCTGAAAAATCTTTATGACCGTTGGTTAATTTTCCAGTAATAGATTTCCAACCTGGCATTCCAGTGGCACCAGTTGTAAAAATTCTCTGGTTATATGTTGTTGCTTTACGTGGGGGTACAAGGCAGTTAGTTGTAAAGAGCACTGGCCCGTTGAATGATTCAAAATCTGCAAGTTGGGCATGCCAGGCACCACCATAGTTACCTATAAGGTGTTTATATTTTTTTAATGCAGGGTATCCGTGGGAAGGGAGCATCTCGGAGTGAGTGTAAATATCTATACCTTTTCCCTCTGTTTGAATAAGAAGTTGCTCAAGGTCTTTAAGATCGTGCCCAGTTATTAAAATTCCGGGATTTTTGCCTACTCCAATGTTTACTTTTGATATTTCTGGATTTCCGTAGGTTTCGGTATTTGCTTTGTCTAACAGTGCCATTACTTTAACTCCGTGCTCTCCAGTGCTCATAACCCAATCTAGCATAGTATCTAAGGTCATAGGTTTGAGTAACATTACCAAGGTCTCTTCCATAAAGTTGAAAATTCCCTGCTCTTCATATCCTAAGTTAAATGCATGTTCTGCATAGGCCGAGATCCCTTTTATGCCAAATAAAACATACTGTTTTAGAGATCTAATATCGGGATCGTTATCATAAGTGAGAGTACCCACACTCTCGGCCTTTTTTAAGAACTCCTCTTCTGTTATACCACTCCACTTAGTAGAGTCATCTGGAGTAATGCTAACTTTCTTTTTAAGATTATCTCTGAATGCTATTGATTTTTTAATCTCTTCGATTAAAGATGCATTGTCAAAATTGGCATTGGTAATTGTAGCAAACAAGCAGTTAGTAATATGTTTACTCTCTTTATTAGTGTCTATTCTATGTTTTCTTGCTTCAATTGTGAGTTTTGAAAGTCCTATACAAGAGTAGATAAGCAAATCCTGAATATTTGAAGTCTCTTCACTTTTGCCACATACTCCTTTGATTGTACAAGCAATATTCTTGGCTGTTTCTTGGCATTGATTACAAAACATACTCATAGTTAATTAAGTTTTAAGATTTAATTTACAAAACAAAATTAAAGTTACAAATAAAAATTTCCTCAACAAAATTGAGTCTGTTTTTTATGCTAACTTTGTATAAGATAATTATGGAACAAGTAAAATCTGTATCGGAACTTGGAACAGGAAGTGTGTGGAAACTACTGCTTAAGTATGCTATTCCTTCTGTTATTGCAATGACTGCTGCATCTCTTTATAATATTACTGATAGTATATTTATTGGGCATGGAGTGGGAGCTCTTGCAATATCGGGATTGGCAATAACATTTCCTCTTATGAACTTGGCTGCAGCCTTTGGTTCATTGGTTGGTATTGGAGCCGCAACTCTTATGTCTTTAAGACTTGGTCAAAAAGATTACAAAACAGCTAATAAAATATTGGGCAATGTATTTGTTTTGAATGTTATTTTTGGGAGTATATATACTGCTGTTGTTCTTTTGTTTTTGGACCCTATTCTGCTCTTTTTTGGCGCTAGTTCACAAACGTTACCTTTTGCAAAAGATTATATGACAATAATTACTGCTGGGAATATTATTACTCATATGTATTTTGGATTAAATGCTCTGCTTAGAGCTTCTGGTAATCCAAAAAAATCTATGTATGCGACCATTTCTACAGTAGTTATTAATATATTAATTACACCTCTTTTTATTTTTGTATTTGGATGGGGGATTAAGGGTGCTGCATTGGCAACAATTTTGGCTCAATTGGTTATGTTATTTTGGCAGATAAGCCATTTTACTAATACCAGTAATGAGATACATTTAAAAAAAGGAGTATTTAGATTAGAGAAAAAAATAGTTTTAGACTCTCTCTCTATTGGTATTGCTCCATTTCTTATGAATGCAGTCTCGAGTGTTATAATTGTTGTTTTTAATCAAGCGCTCATTGCCCATGGTGGCGACTTAGCTGTTGGAGCTTATGGGATTATTAATAGAATGGCAGCTCTCTATTTTATGGTGGTGATGGGGCTAAACCAAGGTATGCAGCCAATAGCTGGTTATAATTTTGGAGCAGGAAAAATTGATAGAGTGAGTTTGGTTTTAAAACAGACAATTATTTTAGCCACAGTTGTAGTTACAACTGGATTTGTGATTAGCCAGCTGTTTCCAGAGGGTGTTGCAAAGATTTTTACAACCGATAAGGAGTTGATTGATATTGTTGTACCAGGATTAAAAGTTGTATTTTTCTGTTTCCCTGTGGTAGGCTTCCAGATGGTTACCTCTAACTTTTTTCAAAGCATAGGGCATCCAGGAAAAGCAATTTTTATGTCTATGGCAAGGCAAGTGGTGTTTTTACTCCCTCTACTTTTGATAATGCCTCATTTTTTTGGTGTTAAAGGAGTTTGGCTTAGCATTCCCATTGCCGATTCTTTGTCTGCAACTGTAGCTGCCTATATGTTGCTCGTTCAATACCGTAAGTTAAGTAAGAAAACTTTGTTAAAATCAATTTGACTATGGAATCTAAATTTGTTATTACAATAGGAAGAGAATTTGGCAGTGGAGGGAGAGAGATAGGGGAGATGGTTGCTGCTCAATTAGGGATCGATTTTTACGATAAAAAATTAATTGAAATCGCATCTCAAAAGAGTGGAATTAACAAGGAACTATTTGAAAATGCCGATGAGAGTAAAAGCTATTCACTTATTGGGAGCTTATTTGGGTTGAGAACTGCTCCTGCCAACGAGGTCCCCTCGGGGTATTTTCTTAGCAATGAAACTTTATTTAAAATTCAAAGTGATGTAATTAGAGAGATTGCATCCGAAAAATCGGCCCTGTTTGTTGGAAGATGCGCCGATTATCTCTTGCAAGATTATAATTTGTGCATAAATATTTTTATTACAGCATCGCAAGAAGATAAAATAGAGAGAGTTTGTGCCCGTTCGGAGGTGTTGCCAGATAAAGCTACTGCATTAATTGAAAAAATGGATAAGAAGAGAGCTGCTTACTATAATTACTTTAGTAATAAAAAGTGGGCAGATATTCACTCTTATGACTTATGTATTAACTCCTCTTTATTGGGTATAAAAGGTACAAGTAACCTTATCGTGCAGCTTGTTAACGAGCTATTGCATAGCTGTGGTTAAAGTTTCCGACATAGCCAAATCTTAAAAACTGCGAAGCAGGTAAATGCACACCGTAGGTACTTTTTATTTAAAACATTTCTATCGTAGTCCAGAATCGTAAGGTACATTGGCTTTTGGTCAATTATATCCAAATGGGCCAGTGAATTTTGACCGATTTAACTTAATTTACTCTTTATCAACATTA
>JBAYBU010000071.1:0-6859 GCA_041669105.1 Bacteroidales bacterium
ATAAGCGTTGTTCTCCAATTTCTTAAAAAGAGGAATATAATTAAAACCACTAAGAAGAATGCTTGATAGATAGTGCTCTTAACCTCACTTATTGAGTCTCTTATAAATATTGTATTGTCAAAACCTACCCCCACTACAATGTCTTCGGGTAAGTTACGCTTTAACTCCTCTATCGCCTCTTTTGCATCATCTACAATATCTATATAGTTGGCCCCTGGTTGTGGCACCAAAACTAAAGAGACCATAGGGATCCCATCTTTTTTTAATATAGAACGGGTGTTTTCGGCATCTACCTCGGCAACCCCTATGTCAGAAAATCTTACGACCCTCTCTCCACTACGATAGATTATAAGATTATTAAAATCTTCTATAGTTCTTAGCCTCCCTAGTGTCCTTACAGAGAGCTCCATTGTAGAACCCTCTATCTTTCCAGAAGGTAACTCTACGTTCTCTCTAGAGACTGCTTGCCTTACATCTAAAGGAGTAATTTTATAGGCTGCTAATAAAATTGGGTCCATCCTCATTCTCACTGAATATCTCTTAGACCCCCATATTCCTACATCACTTATTCCACTTATAGTTTGGAGTCTCTCTTTAAAATTGACCTCGGCAAACTCACTTAAATCAATAATGTCCCTGGTAGCACTAGAGAGTGTAACTGAAAAAATAGGTTGAGCATCGGCATCAGACTTTGATACAACAGGAGGGTCTACCTCTTGAGGCAACCTTCTTTGAGCTCCCGAAACCTTATCTCTAACATCGTTAGCAGCGGTCTCCATATCTACCTCTAGATTAAACTCAATATTAATATAGCTGGTACCATCTCTACTTGTACTAGAAATTGCACGTATCCCAGGAATTCCATTTACTGCTGCCTCTAGTGGTTCTGTTATCTGTGTCTCTATAACATCTGCATTGGCACCGGGGAAAGAGCACCTTACAGAGATTACAGGATTATCTACACTAGGGTAATCTCTTACCCCAAGAGAGGTATATCCTATAGCTCCAAAAATAACAATTAACAGGCTCATTACCGTTGCCAGAACAGGCCTGTTTATGGTTGTAGTTGATATACTCATGTTCTATCTATTAAAGATTAGATGCAGAAACCGAAATACCCTCTCTTAACTGCATAAGACCAGTTATTATTATTGTATCTCCTTTCTCTACTCCAGATAAGATTTCTAACATATCTGCTGTTCTGTTACCAGTTTGAACTGGTACAAACTTAGCTTTCCCGTTTTTATATTTCCAGACACTTCTACCATTTACATCTGGTACAACTGCTTGATTAGGCACATAAACATTAATGTCTTGAGAACCAGTATTGAGCATTACTTTAGCAGACATTCCTGGCTTTAACAGATTATTGTTGTTTTTATGCCGAGCACGTATCATTATGGTTCTAGTGTTTACATCTACTTGAGGGTCTATAGCGTATATCACGGCAGAAAAATCATTTATCATCCCCTCTACAGTAAAATTGATGGTTTTACCATATAGCTTGTCAATTATATATTTTTCTGGAATAGCAACTTCTACTATCAAATTAGCAATATCTACAACTGTAGTAATCTTGGAGTTAGGTTGCAAAAAAGCTCCAAGACTTACATCTCTAAACCCAACTACCCCATCAAATGGTGCAGTTATGTGCATCTTCTCAATCCTTATTTTAAGCTGCTCTATATCTTGTTTAAGAACATTAAATTCAGTAAGTACCTTGTCGTAATCTTCCCGACTAACAGCATCTTTTTCAAGTAAAATACGTTGTCTCTCTAGCCTCTCTTCTAACAATGTGTGTTGGTATTGAGCTTTTTTGAGCTGTACCTGCAACTCATCGTCGTTAAGCTTTATTAAAAGCGTTCCTTTTTTGACAAACTGCCCCTCTTTGAAATTTATTGAAACAACCCTACCAGATTGCTCACTAACCATCTCTACCTTTTCGTTAGCAACAAGATTTCCTATTCTTAAAAAACCATCTTCTCTTGCCATAAGGTCGGCTATATGAACAGACACTGGTAAAACCCTACCCTGTCTTCCAGTATTAGATTCGTTTTTAGACTGGTTAATACTAGCTAATTTAACTTTTTTCTCTTTAAAAAAAGTGTTATAAGCAAAAAATGCAAGAGCAAAAAATGCAGGGATAGCTATATAAAGTAGGTACTTATCTCTTTTTTTCATTAGTGATCATTTTATCAGTTGTTTGACAACTTTAAAGGGAAAAGGTTTAATCTTTTATTACTTATATTTGCAAACATACAAATTTCAACAAAATAGTGTTTCGAAAACTTAAAAATAGCGAACTAAATAGGGCAACATTAAAAGAGTTTAAAAAGAAAGAGAAACTTCCCATTATTATTGTTCTGGATAATGTAAGAAGCCAACACAATATAGGCTCTACTTTCCGTACATCTGATGCTTTTGCAATAGAAAAACTCATTTTATGTGGCATTTGCGCAACTCCCCCATCGGCCGAAATTAGAAAAGCTGCGATTGGTGCCGAGGAGAGTGTGAATTGGCAATATTTTGAAAAGACAGTAGATGCAGTGCAGAGTCTTAAGCAAGATGGCTACACAATAGTTGCTGTAGAACAGACAGAAAACTCCCAGAAATTGGGCAGCTTCATTCCAATTGCAGGTAAACGCTATGTGTTTATCTTTGGTAATGAAGTAAAAGGTGTTGCTCAAGATGTTATAAATTTAAGCGATGCTACTTTAGAAATCCCCCAATATGGGACAAAACATTCATTAAATATCTCAGTTTCTGTAGGTGTTGTCCTATGGGATGTGGCTAAAAAAATGATATTCAAATAAAAGAGCAGTGATTACTTTTTAATAACCACTGCCGCATTTATATTATCTCTTTTTATAGTTTTCAAATAATTAGTATTAATTACAAACTAATGTTTGTCACTTAACTAAAAAGTTACGGGAGCATCTAACGTCTTTTCAATATAGTTTATAAGATATTGGTTATGTGCTGTTGTAACAAAGTCAGAAGATCTAGCTTTTTTAAGTGTTTTAAGAACATGACCAATTTGAGCAAAAGCAATTGCTGTACATTCTGTTATATCTTTTGGATTTGCACTAGGCTTGGATGGCCTCATTCCTACAGAGAGTGCCCCAGTATAAAGATCACACAAAGTTGTTACATACGACTTTTGCATTACTCTATTATATGTATCTATTGACCGGCCTTGGTTGTCCCATATAGATCTGTTTAGTCTGTCAAACATATCTTCTACAGTAAAGGTGTTTTTCCCTAGGGCGGTTTGGGCAGTAATTAAGTTCATAATTACACGTCTACTCAAAAGAGAAGAGAAAGCTCTTGAATACGCACTTTCGAGATGGCTCTCGGCACGGCTTGGGAATTTGTTAAGATAATCATCGGGAACAAGCCAGTTTGGGGTATTTACAAAAAGATGTTTGTCTAGAAAATCCATAGCCTCTTCTTGTTTCTCTCTTTCTACAATGGTAAATACATCACCAGGCATTTCTACCGTTTTAGGATCTTCGTAAACACCACCTACCCACTTAACAACATGGCCAATATAACGTCTAAACTGTTTATTCACCTCTCCATGTAAAGTTCTAAGATTAGAATAATCTTCATTTGGAGTAGCAGTCCACTCTCCAAGATTTGCCATAACAAATTTTAGATTTTTAATGCCTAAATCATTTGCTTCCATCTGGTTATTAGAGAGATCTTCTGCTTGTAAACGAGGGTCGCTTGCACTACTCTCTTTTCCAAACCAATATCTTTCATCTTTAGTTTTTGCAATAATCCACTCATTAATTTTAGTCAACTCCTCATTAGGATCGTCTATTTCTGGAAATCTACGATATCCCCACTCAATAGCCCAATGGTCATAATAATTTATTTTTGGAAATAGCAGCTCTCTTGGAATATTATCGCCAGGTTGTGCTACGTAATTAAATCTTGAATAGTCCATAATAGAGGTAGTGTGGCCATTCTCTTTAAGAAATTCTGGATCTCTCAATTGAGCTACTGTGTAAACTGCAGTTCCAGCAAAATTATGCCTAAGACCTAAAGTGTGACCTACCTCGTGCGAAGAGACAAATCTAATTAGCTGCCCCATAAGCTCTGTGTCAAACACCATGTTTCTAGCAGCAGGGTCTACAGGTGAGCATTGAATAAAATACCAATTTCTTAACAAAGACATTACATTGTGATACCAGTTTACATGACTTTCGAGGATCTCTCCAGAACGAGGGTCATTCACATTAGGGCCACTAGCATTAGGAGTTTCAGAAGGCTTGTAAACAATTGCCGAGTATCTTGCATCTTCCAATGACCATTCAGGATCTGCTTCTGGAGATGGAGCTTCTAATGCATAAATTGCATTTTTGAATCCAGCTTTTTCGAATGAAGCCTGCCAGTCGTTAACTCCTTGGATAAGATAAGGCACCCACTCTTTTGGTGTAGCAGGGTCTATATAGAACACAATTGGTTTTGCAGGCTCAACCAATTCACCTCTTTTGTACTTCTCTACATCTTGAGGTTTTGGCTCAAGGCGCCATCTGGTAACCATTCTTACTTTTTTGACACCCTGTGGATTAAGGTCAAAATCTGTATAACCTGTACTAAAGTAGCCTACTCTATCGTCTGAATAACGAGGTGTCATAGGAACTTTAGGTAAAAGCACAAATGAGTTGTTCAAAACATATGTTGCAGTCTCTCCTCTATCGGTACGTGAATATGTTTTAACGCTCTTTACCTCTGTATTTAATGGGTATGTTGTAATATCCTCTATATAACTACTCTCTTTTTGCATCCCACCTAATTTGAACATCGTTTTATATCGTTTAGTAAAAAAGAGAGCTTCTAAATCTGAGTTAAAAAAAGTTGTTACATCAATTAGGTTATCAGTCTTATCTTGAGATTGAGCTTTAATTTCAAAGGTAGATATTATAGCTGCAACGTTTGAACGCATAACTGCTGCATACATAGATTGTGTACTATCTTTTGAACGCTCACTATTATAGGTTTTTCTAAGAAAGATCTTATTATCTGGACCTTTTTCAAATCTAAAGACCCCCGAATTTAATTCGTCTCCAGCATATCCTTCAAAAGTTGTACGAATCCCTTCGGCAGCTTTAGAGATCCTAGTAACCATTATAAAGTCTCTTCCAAAAATAGAGTCGTTAATATTTATAAAGAACTTGTCATCTTGTTTATAGACAGTTGTAAAACCAACCATTGGCTTAACTGCTGGCTTTATAAATTTCTCGATCAATAGAGGACCTTTGGTATCAGCTTTTTTAGCTGAATCTTTTGCCGAGTCTTGCTCCGTTGTGTCCTTAGCTGTTCTCAAAGAGATAGGACGTCTTTGGGCATTCAACTGCACACTCATAATTAATATTACTGCTGCGAGTGTAATAAATTGTTTAAACCTAACCATATAAATTTATTTTTTTAATAAAAAACAAAGATATAAAAAATACCTATCTTTGGATAAAAAGAAAGCAAATAAAAGGAAGATCCTTAGTAATTTTAAATTAAACGCAACAATTCATTTTGAATTAAAACAATTAGACAATGAAAACTATCAATTTTTTTATTGGGTTGGCAGCTCTTTTTACGTTTGGCGTAGCATCAGCTCAACCAAGTGATAATTACTCACACCAAGCCGACAGTATTTGCAATAAAGTATTTAGTGAATGGAACCTACCAGGGATGGCTGTAGTTATTATTAAAGACGGAAAGGAGATGTTACTTAAAGGATATGGCAAGAGTGAATATTCTGCTCAAGGTAAAGAGATTACTCCCCAAACTCAATTTGTAATAGCATCTACCACAAAGGCTATGACCGCAGCATTACTTGCAACAGTGGTAGATAAAGGTGTGGTAAAATGGAACGACACTGTTATTAATCATCTTTCTGATTTTGAGCTCTACGATCCTTGGGTAACCCAAAATTTTCTCGTAAAAGATATAATGGTTCACAAAACAGGATTTAACGCATACGCAGCCGACGATCTTCCCCATTTCGGATATGGCCGTGACCAACTCTACACTCTTTTAAGACATATCCAACCAACTTACAGTTTCCGCACTAAATATGCCTACAATAATGCAATGTATACCGTTGCAGCAAAAATTATTGAAAAGTACTATAATATGAGTTGGGACGATGCTATTGCCAACTATCTATTCAAACCACTGGAGATGAACTCCAGCACCACAGGTAGCAAAGCTTACTTTACATCAGAAAAACTTGCAAAAGGACATAGACACTATAAAGATGGTGATTCAATTAAATTTTCACTGAGAGAAGATACTCAAAGAGGTTATGCTTGGCTCTCTGCCATAGCTCCTGCAGGCTTTGTAATTTCTACTGCACAAGATATGGGTAATTGGCTTAAAATGCACCTAGGGGGTGGAACATTTAATGGGAAAACAGTAATCTCTAAAGAAAATCATAAATTTTTAATCACTCCTCAAACCATTAGTGGAAGCGACTCAGTAACTCTAAATAATTACGCTCAAGGTTGGACAATAGAGCAAGGGGAATCGGGTAGATTAATCCGCCACACTGGTCTTGCCTACGGCTATACAGCTGTAGTTGCTTTTGTGCCAGATTTAGATATGGGTATAGCTGTCTTAACCAATGCTGGCAATACAACCAACCCACATATGGTAATCACAAGAGAGGTAATAGAGCTGCTCAATGGAACTGACAAAAAAGACTGGCAAAAACACTATATAGATAATTTTATGAAGAACTCTCCTAGAAAACCCCAAGAGGAAAAGGCAGATACTATAGCACCTAAGAGATTAGATCTCTATAAGGGTAAATATTCTAAACGGGATTTTGGAACCATAACAATTTCGTTAA
>JBAYBU010000072.1:0-6837 GCA_041669105.1 Bacteroidales bacterium
AGTATAAAGATGCCGATGTACTTATTAGTACAGGAAAAATTATAAATCCTAACGATCCTGCCAATGAGCAGAGGTACCAAATGAAGAGAATAGAGTTGCAAAGCGGTACAGTACTACCTACGATTGGAGTGACTGTGGAGTTTTAGCGGGAGAGGCGGTTGTAACTTTAAATAGATCTCTCTCTGGCCATTCCGAAACTCGCTGCATAGCCCCCCTAAAAAAGCCATCTATGTTTTTAGGGAAAGTAGAACCTTTCCATGAGCTAGTGTTGGTTATAAAAACCCAAGAGTAACCGTTGCTGTTATATTTTATTAATGCACTAGAGCCAGATAGTGTTCCTGTTCTTGTCCAGTTTCCCGAAGGGTAACATTTTGCCCACCCTATTGGTAGAGTGGCTGGAGTAGAAAAGGTCATTAGATTTACACTCTCTTTAGATAAAATATCTTTTATACCATCTCTACCATCTATTAGAGAGATAAATTTTAACATCTCTACAGGCGAAGCAACCCATGCACCTGCACCTAGGAGCATCTCTATATTATTGCCCCCGTAACACCTAGGCAGGAGGGTATCTCTACCATCGAAGGCAGATATTGGCTCCTCATTGGATGGTTCATAATATTTAACCTCATTTGGATATTTATCTTTATAAAAATTACGAGCTAGGTGCATATCATAAATCCCATTGGGCTTTAATATACTATCCTGAATATAAGAGTCATATCTTTGGCCTGTAACAGCCTCAATTACTTTGGAAAGTATAAAATACCCTAAATTTGAGTAACGAGTACCTGTGCCAGGTGTAAAACCTAACCTTTGAGTCAAAACATACTCAATAAGCTCTTGTTCGGTTACAGCTCTGTTTAATTTTAGCCTTTTAGAGATAGTAGCAAGGGAAAACATAGGATCTCCAGCTCGCGTAGAGAATCCTCCTTTGTGACGTAAGAGATGTTCTATTGTAATCTCTTTTACTCTTTTATCTCTAAGCTGAGAGAGGTTTAAATAATTTAAATGACCATCACTACCAAAGATATTGTCTTCTAGAGATAATTTGCCCTCTTGGTAAAGCTTCATTATTGCTACTGCTGTAATTAGTTTAGAAAGAGAGGCTATTCTAAAAATATGCCTTACTTCTGTCTCTATGTTCTCCTCTAAATTTGCCCATCCATAACCTTTTGCATAGATGAGCTTCTCGTCTTTCATGATTGCGAGAGAAGCACCATTAATTTCCCATTTTTTCATGAAATTATCTATTTGAGAATCTAGTTTGGTGGTTGCGGGCAGGTTAGAGAGCTCATTTGAAAGTAAATGGTTGATTGCGACAGGAACCTGATCTTCTAGAGACTCTCCGTTTTGGGAGTTTATATCGGAAGATTTACCAAAACCAAAGAAAAGGAGTGATGTAAAGGCTATAAGAGTAAGGAGCAAGTATTTATAAATAGTTTTAGGAGAGGTCTTTCTTTTCATGTCCCAAATTTATAAAAAGAGAACGAGAGTTGGAAGTTTTTCTGTTAAATCGGGTTATAAAAAGTACAGAAGCAGTTAAAAGACCAAATGCAAAACCGCTCATTAGACCCATCTCTCCCCACTTAAAAACAAAACCTGCTAGATATGCAAAAGGGATAGAAATTAAAGTGTATGATATTATAGCATATAGCATTGCACGGTTTACATCCATTATTCCCCTGAGTGCACCTAATGCAGTAACTTGTAATCCATCAAATATTTCAAAAATTGCCACTACAATAAATATTTTACCACTAATCTTTATAACCTCTGGTGATGTTGTAAAGAGCATAGCAATTTGTTCTCCAAAGAAGAAGAAAATAAGCCCAGCAATAGACATTACCGCCAAAGAGATATGCATGCCCACAAAGCCATATTTCCTTACATTTTCTATGTTCTTTTCTCCATAAGCATGGCTTACAAGTATTGTAGAGGCGGCAGCAATCCCATTGGTTATCATAAATGTAAGACTTATCATTGTTTGTGCTATTTGGTTTGCAGCCAAAGAGTTGGTTCCCATCCAACCCATCATAACAGTTATCATGCTTAGTGAGAGAAATTCAAGAGACATTTGTCCAGAAATGGGTAGTCCCATTTTTATTAATTCAATCTGCTTTTTTATAGAGAAATGAGCTTTTCTAAAAAAGAGAAAGTATTTTTTATATAAATTATTTTTGCTCATTACGTACCAAAAGGCGATGGGCATAAATATTCTAGAGATGAGAGTTGCTAGGCCAGCACCATCTATACCCATTTTGGGGAAGCCAAACTTTCCAAATATAAGAAAATAGTTTAGCACAATATTTAAAGCATTCGCTAGCAGTGTTATATTCATTGATATTTTAGTATTGCCAGTGCCTTCCATAAATTGCTTAAAGGCAAGAAAAATCATAAATGGGATAACAGAGAGTGCTATTAGAGTATAGTATGTGCCAGTAATATCTAAGACCTCTTTGGGTTGACCTATCATGTATAAAAAAGGAAGGAAAGCAAAAAGGAGCAGAGTGAGCAAAAGTGATGCAGAGAAATTTACTAAAAGAGAGTTTTGAAAATAGTGAGCAACACTTTTAAAGTTATTTTTAGCCCAGAAGTTGCCAGATATTGGAGTGAGGCCGACAGAGAGACCTATGCCCATTACTAGCACATTCATTACAACTGTTCCTGCAAGAGATACAGCTGCCAATTGAGTTGCCCCCAAACGGCCAGTCATTATACTATCTGCAACCTGTACCAACGATTGACCTGCAAATGATAAAATCACAGGTATTGCAATATTTATATTTTTTAAATAGTATTTTTTTCCTGTAAAAATCATTAGTTTTTTTGCAATTGTTTTCTAAACTGCCCAGGAGTCATCCCAGTCTCTTTTTTAAACACTCTTAGGAATGAATTTACGGAAGTAAAGCCCGACTCAATTGAAACGTACTGTAAGATATAGGATTTTTGGTGTAGAAGTAACTGTTTTGAATAACCTATTCGGTAATGATTTATAAGGTCACAAAAAGAGCAGTTGAAATCACTGTTTATTATGCTAGAAATATATGTTCTGTTTGTTTTGAGCATAAACGAGAGATCTGTAATTTTTAAATCTGGATTTTTAAACACTTGATCTTCTTCTAAAAGACGTATAATCTCTAAATGTAGTTTTGATTTTAAAGGATGGCTATTAATAGAACTTCTTTGTGTTTTATCGGCTATCAGGTCTTTTTGATAATCTCTTATAGAGAAGGCTTGATTTGCTCCCAAAAAACCTATTGTATATAATAGAACAGCAAATATAATAGAAGGAATAAAAACAAGAGCAGTTTCATCTATAAAGAATTGTTTGCCTAGTGAATTAAGTATAAAAGCAAATAGAGCAGAGATTACAGTGGCAATAAGTAGATCTCTGGTCCAAGCAAGTGATCTGTTTTCGGTAATAGAGTAGAACTCTTTAATTTTTTTCTCGTACTCTGTTATGTTTCTCCAACTTAAATAGGTGCAAGGTATTAATAGGATAGCAAAGACTACTCTTTCTATATTGTGTAAGATAATTTGAAATTTCAAAGGGGTACAAAAACTAGATACCGGTATCTCTTTGTACAGACAACTATGAATAAACCCATGTAGCTCTTGTTTAGGTATTATTATGAAAATGATAGCAGAACTAATGGCAAAAACAATGGCAGGAGAAAGTATCCATATAGATTTAAGCGAAATAGTCTTTTCTTGTGTCAAGGATTTAATGTATAGGTAAAAAAGAGGGAATACAGAGAGATTTGCAAAAGTATATATAGGATCCATTATAGCATATAGCAGATAACTTTTAGAGAAATAAGCAGCGTGCCCTGCGTAGAGTAGAGCCGAAACTGTCATAAAAATTGCTAATATTCTTTTTGAAAGGCCTGCATTTTTAGCTCCTAACCAAAGAGTCACTGCCCAAAAAAAAGTTGCAAAAAATGGGAGGGTAAGTATTATACTTTTAATCATATAGAGTTATTATACATATCAAAGGTAATAAAATAGATTGTTAAATTATGGAGTATAATGCTGTATGCAAGTCTAATAACTATACTAGGGCTCGATCTATGCTTGTAATACTCACATTAGGTGCTGTTTATAATTTCATTAAAAAAATAATGGTGTTTTATTAAATTTTATTACATTTGAGAGTGTAAATATTAAGATAAAACTTAAGAAGAGGTCGATTATAAGTAAAGGCTAAAAGGTTAAGCAATATTTAGGGGTGTCTCAAATTTTGGAAACTCATTAAGAGCTATATAATAACCATAAAAAAAGAGCCTATGAACTCAAATCAAGAGGTTCAGATTGATAGAAAAGCTATTGATGCTATAATCTTAAGGTATAAAGGAAAGCTGGGAGAACTCCTCACAATAATGGAGCAGATCCAAGAGGCTAATGAATTCAAATATCTAGATAGAGCTGAGATAGAATATCTCTCTGAACAAACTAAAATACCGCTGTCTCAGATTTACAGCGTAGCTACCTTCTACTCATTCTTCAATTTAAAACCGCAAGGCAAACATACTATTATTGTTTGTAGAGGAACAGCCTGTCATACAAAAGGATCTAAAAATCTTTTAGACAATGTCTCTTCTCTGCCAGGCTGTAAAGAGGCTTTAGATGCAGGAGAATCTAGTTTTACTACAGAAGATAGACTTATAACTGTAAAAACGGTTGCATGCTTTGGCCAATGTGCCTTAGCACCTGTTGTTGCAGTAGATGGGGTGATATACAGCAATGTAACATCAGAACAAATTAAGAAAATTTTAACAAACTTACAGGAGGGCAATAAAGATGAAAATATCAGACTTTGCTAAGCTTACAAAAATCAAAGAGAGTGCTGCAAAAAAAATCCTTCCTGACAAGCCTTATGTTGCTATAGGAATGGGCACTTGTGGTATAGGAAGGGGTGCCGAGGTACTCTACGATAGCTTTGAAAGGACAATCAAAGAGCGAGATTTAGATATCACACTTAAAAAAACAGGTTGCTTTGGATTTTGTGCCGAGGAGCCCTTGATTAATATCTATATTCCTGGGAAGCCCTTGATTATAATGCACAGAGTATCTGAAAACGATGTGGTTCCAATTGTTATTGGAATAGAGAAGGGTATTATGCCATATAGAAATATTCTTTGCAGAGTAGAAGAGTGGGATTTTATAACTGGGAAATTTAAATTTGGAGAGGGGCTCACAGAATACCCGTTGTGGAATGAAGTTCCCTTTTTTAAATGGCAAAAAAAGATTGTTCTTCGTAATTGTGGCATAATTGCTCCCGACGATATAGAAGAGTACATTGCAGTGGGAGGTTTTTTTCCACTTTACAATGCACTACATAAAATGACTCCTAATTCTGTAATAGAAGAGGTTAAAACTTCTAAATTAAGAGGCCGAGGCGGGGCAGGATTTCCCACCGGAATTAAATGGGAGTTAATGGCCAAAGCTCAAGATTCTCAAAAATATATAATTTGCAATGCCGACGAGGGCGACCCTGGCGCATTTATGAATAGAAATGAGATAGAGAGTGATCCGTTTATGCTTCTAGAAGGTATGACAATTGGAGCCTATGCCATGGGAGCCACCAAAGGAGTGGTCTATATAAGGGCCGAGTATCCTTTAGCTGTGCAAAGGCTTACAAATGCAATTGAGCAAGCAAAAATGAGAGGTTTGCTAGGGGAGAATATTTTAAACTCTGGATTTAATTTTGACATAGATGTTGTAGAAGGAGCAGGTGCTTTTGTTTGCGGAGAAGAGACTGCACTAATACAAAGTATAGAGGGACGTGCAGGGCGCCCTACTCCAAGACCACCTTACCCAGCTCAAAAAGGGTTGTATGGGAAACCAACTAATATTAATAATGTAGAGACTTGGTGTAATATTCCAGTGATAATTTCTAAAGGAGGTGAGTGGTTTACTTCTACAGGAACAGAAAAGAGCTCGGGAACCAAGGTTTTCTCTCTTGTTGGCAAGGTCAAAAATACCGGCCTTGTAGAACTCCCTTTGGGATCTACATTAGAAACTATTGTTTTTAAAATTGGAGAGAGCACAGGAACTCATAAAAGGGTAAAAGCAGTACAATCTGGCGGCCCCTCGGGTGGTTGTATTCCAGTTGAATATTTTAATACTCCTGTAGATTATGAGTCACTTAATGCTCTAGGTGCAATTATGGGTTCTGGAGGAATGGTAGTTATGGATCAAGATAACTGTATGGTAGATGTGGCGCGCTATTTTATAGAATTTTCTAACGGTGAATCATGTGGGAAATGTACCCCTTGCCGTGAAGGGCTTGCCCAAACTCTGCATATATTAAATAGAATAACCGAAGGTAACGCAACTGCCAAAGAGTTGGAGACTCTTGTGAACATTGGGCAAACAATGAAAAGCACAGCTTTGTGTGGTCTCGGCCAAACTGCTCCTAATCCGGTACTTACCACATTACGCTATTTTAGAGATGAATATGACCATCATATGATAGAGAAAAAGTGCGAGCCAGGAATTTGCCACTCTCTTTTTACTGCTCTTTGTATAAACAGTTGTCCTATGCATATGAATATACCTAGGTATTTGCAACTGCTCAAAGAAGATAAGTTAGACGAGGCATTTGAATCTACCTTGAGAGACAATCCGTTACCTTCTACCATAGGGCGTATATGTCACTTTCACTGCCAAATGAAATGTTTAAGAGAGACAATAGATGCGCCAGTTTCGCAAGGCGATATTCACCGGTATATTGCCGACACTATTCATAAAGAGGGCAGGGCATACAAAACCTATAATCGTCTAGTAAAAGAGAAACTTGCACCTACTTATAAAAAAATAGCAATTATTGGA
>JBAYBU010000073.1:0-6796 GCA_041669105.1 Bacteroidales bacterium
CACCATTGCAACATTTACCTCATCTAAAGGGTTAAACAACCTGCCTAAGAAAGATTTCCACTTTGTTAGTTCAGGGGCATTATTTAAAGCAGGGAGTTTAAACTTAGTGAGAACTAGCTCGTCTAGTTTCTCTTTAACCATAAGTAAAGGAACTTCATATATGCTTTTTGCATCGATTGACTCTATAACCGCATTAAGTTTAACATTACAAAATAGAGCTACTTTTTTTCTAATCTCCGATGGCAAAGGATGCTCTGTTCTACAAACAATAACATCGGGGTGCACTCCATTCTGTTGGAGCATTCGCACTGAGTGTTGAGTTGGCTTAGTCTTAAGCTCTTTGGCTGCTTTTAAATAGGGCACAAGCGTAAGATGTATTACTAAGCAATCTTCATCTTCAAACTCCCATTGTAATTGGCGAACCGCCTCTACAAAGGGAAGAGATTCTATATCTCCAACAGTGCCACCCAGTTCTGTTATTACAACATCGTATTTACCAGATTTTCCGAGAAGCAGCATACGCCTTTTAATCTCGTCTGTAATATGAGGAACTACTTGAACTGTTTTTCCTAAATAGGCCCCTTGCCTCTCTTTATCAATTACATTGCGATATATCCTTCCAGAGGTAACATTGTTTGCTTTGCTTGTATAAACATTTAAGAAACGCTCATAATGTCCTAAATCAAGATCTGTTTCGGCACCATCCTCAGTTACATAGCACTCCCCATGTTCATATGGGTTAAGTGTACCTGGGTCTACATTTATATAGGGATCAAACTTTTGAATAGTTACAGACAGCCCTCTAGCTTGAAGTAGCTTAGCTAAGGAAGAAGCAATAATGCCTTTTCCCAAGGAAGAGGTAACTCCTCCCAAAACAAATACATATTTGGTACTCATAAAATCTATTTTGGATTGTAATACAGGGATACAAAGATAGTATAAATGAGTTGTTTTTTATAATTTAATTTTATTTTGACCTTCAGTCAGTTAATTTTGTATGGGAATATTTTTCCGATAACTTGCATAGCTATATTTTTCCGATAACTTAAAAGTTCCAATTATGAATAGATGTATAGAAAAATTCGCAGTTAAAAATTATGAGATAGATCATAATGGGTTTTTTAAACCTTATTCGTTTTTAAACCATGCTCAAGAGATGGCAAATATTCATGCGCAATCACTCGGCTTTGGGTATGACCACTTAATCACCTCGGGGATTGTGTGGGTTTTGTCTCGTTTACATGTAAAGTTCTTTCGCTTGCCATTATGGAAAGAGAATCTCTCAATGGAAACTTGGCACAAAGGGAGCGACCGCTTGTTTGGCTTTAGAGACTATTCGGTAACCGACAGTAAAGGTATAGAGGTAATTGCAGCTACTAGCTCTTGGTTAATAATAGATTACAAAACTCGTAAACTACAACGGGTAGACCATGCTCTTGTAAATGGATTCAAAAAAACTTTTAACAATAAAAATGCTATAGAAGAGCCTGCGAGCAAAATAGTTATGCCATCACAAATGAGGCATTGCAACAATAAAGTAGTATCAATCTCTGATATAGACATTAACCAACATACAAACAATGCACGCTACCTCGAATGGGCAATGGATTCGATAGACCCACAAATTATAATCAAAGCTCAAATAAAAGAGCTCTGGATGAACTTCAACAACGAATCACTCCTTGGCCAAAACATAGAACTCTACTGTTGCGAACAACCCACTCAAAATACACCTAGCCAAGATACACCACTAGAAATACACATAGAAGGCAAAAGAGATAGCGAATCAATTTTTCAAACCAAAATAATCACCTAAAAAAACTCTCTCAAAGCTATCTTTAAACTGCTTCTTATGAACACCTTAGCCTAAAAACTCTTGGTGAGCAAAATGCTCTATTTGTCTTTGAGTTAACAGTCTCTCGATGAGCAAGTTGAGTTTGGAGGATTTGTGTGTGTTTTAAAAATTTAAAAGCCATATGATTTATGATCAAGTTGTTGACTCAAAGACAAACAGAAGAGACTCCATATATTAGACCGATTTGAACTAACGTCCTGTGAATCAGTTGAGTGACTTCTGTAAATAAGCAAAAAAATGGCTATTAACAAAAGGCATAGTCTTAGTAATAAGCAGATTAACTCAAATCGGTCTAAACGTTTTTTCCGCGAAGCGGTAACAAACCGCCGGAGATAGGCACCTTTTCGTTTGTACACTATTTTTCTTCCAAGCCAAAATTCTCGCGATGCCTTGTTCTGATGTGGGTTTACAGATCAAAACAGAGTGTTCAAAATGCTGATATGCACGTATACAGAATATTACAAAAATAGTGCGCAAAATGCTTTTCCCATAAAACGGTTTAAATGTGCCGCTGGCACCATTTTGGCACAAGTCACCGCCAGTTCCATTCTTGCACCATCCACACAGCTTACTTTAATTCAAATACTTAGCTTTCTTAATCGACCTAAAAAACCAAAGTGCATAAAACCTGACAGTTACGAAAATAGCGCCAATCTGGTGTCCCTTACAATTTGGGCTACGCTAGAAACATTTCAAATATGAGGTACCTGCGGTGGAATTTAGTCTGCTTCGCAGTTAGGGTCTAATTAAAAATACCTCAAGATGATATACAACTATAAAGTTATAGAAATTTTGACTAAGGGTTGTTTTCTGCTTGCTTTACAAGGGGGTCTCCTTGGAGGCGAAAAAGAATCCATTCGTCCATAGAAGTGGCTCCTAGAGTTTTATAGAACTCAATAGAGGGTTGGTTCCAGTTAAGCACAACCCAATCAACTCGATCACATTTTCTCTCTACAGCAATTGCTGCAATCTCTTTGAGAAATATTTTACCATATCCTTTTCCTCTATATTTGGGCGTAATGAAAATATCTTCTAAGTAGAGACATGCCCTGCCTTTAAATGTAGAAAAATTATGAAAGAAAAGAGAGAATCCTACCGCGATACCATCTTCTTCTCCTATAAGAACCTCGGCCTGCCTCTTAACAAATAGTGATTCATAAAGTATCTCTGGTGTAGCTGTAACGTCGCTACTTAATTTCTCATATTTGGCAAGTTCGCATATAAAATTGAATATGAGTTGGTTGTCGTTTGGTTCTGCTTCTCTAATGATAAATGGCATATTACTATGAATTAAGCATTAAGTGTGAATAATAACTTCTAAGAATTACGAGCTAATAGTTAGGCGTTTAAAACAGCCAATTAACTAATAATTGTTAGAATATAATCTGCAAAAATAGTAAAATCTCATTTAAACTCAAATTGATAATTAGGTGGTAGGGATATAAATAAAAAACGAAAAAGCAAATTGCTTTCCCGTTTTTTTAGTAGCGGAGACAGGACTTGAACCTGTGACCTTCGGGTTATGAGCCCGACGAGCTACCAACTGCTCCACTCCGCGGTATATCTATATTGATTGGGATTTCTCCTCCTCAATAAGAGTGTAAAGATAATGCAATATTAACCACTATCCAAATTTTATTTTTTTATCCCTTTGAAAAATTCTATCAATTCATCTATCAATAGAGTTTTTTGAACGCCCGAATTTAAATCCTTAAGATTAACTGTTCTATTAGTCATCTCATTTTCACCTGCAATTGCCATATATGGGATTTGGCGTTTAGTGGCATAATCAAACTGTTTTTTAAGCTTTGCGTCTATAGTATATATCTCTGCTACTACTCCTGCTTCTCTCAACTCCATTAATATTGGAATTATATACTCCTGCTCTTTTTCTCCAAAATTTGCAAATAACACCTGAGTACTCGCTTGGGCTTTTTCTGGAAATTTATCTAACGCTAGCAGAACATCGTAAATGCGATCGGCTCCAAAAGAGATTCCAACTCCCGAGACGCCAGGTAAACCAAAAATTCCAGTAAGATCGTCATAGCGACCTCCCCCACATATACTACCCATTTGAGCATCTTTGGCTTTAACTTCAAAGATTGCTCCTGTATAGTAATTGAGCCCCCGAGCTAGCGATAAATCTAACTCCGTCTCTTGCCCTATCTTTGAGAGTTTTATGTATCTAAAAAGAGTAAAGAGCTCGTCCAATCCTTGCAAGCCTATTATAGAGTTTGCTAGTATTGGTCGCATTGCTTCTATCTTCTCTTGGGTAGTGCCTTGGAGTTTTAAGATAGGCTCTATCATCTCTATAGCTGCACTCTCTATGCCCCTAGCAAAAAGTTCTTTTTTTACCTCGGCAAGCCCTATTTTATCAATCTTATCTATTGCGATAGTAATATCAATAAGCTTGTCTGGATGCCCAATTACTTCGGCTATGCCCAAAAGCACTTTGCGGTTGTTAATTTTAATTACAACTTCTAAATCTAAAGTGCTAAACACAGAGTCTGTGATTTGAACCAGTTCGAGTTCATTTAAAAGAGAATCGCTTCCAATAACATCTACATCGCATTGATAGAACTCTCTATATCTGCCTCTCTGCGGCCTATCGGCGCGCCATACTGGTTGAATCTGATATCTTTTAAACGGGAAAACAAGTTTATTTTGATGTTGTACTACAAAACGGGCAAATGGCACAGTTAAATCGTACCTCAACCCTTTTTCGCATACTTTAAGTGATAAAGAGCTACTATCTTTCAACATTTTTGGCTCAATCTTAGAAAAAGCATCACCCGAATTTAACACTTTAAAAAGAAGTCTATCTCCCTCTTCGCCATATTTACCCAACAAAGATGAGAGATTTTCCATAGCAGGAGTCTCTATTGGCGAATAGCCATATAGCTTAAACACCTCCCTAATAGTGTCAAAAATATAATCTCTTCTAGCCATTTCTACCGGGCCAAAATCTCTAGTTCCTTTTGGTATAGATGGTTTTTTTGCCATTATTTCTTGTTTTTTAGATAAGTGTCTATAGCAGTAGCAGCTTTCCTGCCAGCTCCCATAGCCAATATTACAGTTGCAGCACCAGAAACCACATCGCCACCAGCAAATACACCCTCTCTTGTTGTTGCTCCGTCTAAATCTGCTACCAAACAATCCCATCTGTTTGTCTCTAACCCGGGAGTGGTGTTTGCAATAAGTGGATTGGGCGAAGTTCCTAAAGACATTATAACAACATCGGTCTCAATATCAAAATCCGACCCTTCAATTGGAACAGGAGACCTGCGGCCACTACTGTCCATCTCTCCAAGTTCCATCTCAATACAGGTAAGGCCGGTTACCCATCCTTTCTCGTCTCCTAATACTTTTACTGGGTTTGTGAGTAATTTAAAGATTATCCCCTCTTCTTTTGCATGATGTACCTCTTCTACCCTTGCAGGTAACTCTTTCTCCGTTCTTCTGTAAACGATGGTTGCTTGGGCTCCCAATCTTTGAGCTGTACGGGCAGCATCCATAGCAACGTTACCACCTCCAACTACAGCCACTCTCTTACCCACATATATAGGTGTTTCATATTCGGTATCGTAGGCCCTCATTAAATTATTACGAGTTAAAAATTCATTTGCAGAGACAACACCGTTTAAATTCTCACCTGGTATCCCCATAAATCTAGGCAATCCTGCGCCAGATCCTACAAAAACTGCGACAAAATTTTCATCGTCCATTAAAGAGTCTATTGTAACAGTACGCCCAACAATAACATTCGTCTCTAACTTAACACCAAGAGCTTTAACATTATCGATCTCTGTTTTAACAACCTCTTCTTTAGGGAGCCTAAACTCGGGAATACCATATTGAAGCACCCCCCCTGGTTCGTGCAGGGCTTCAAATATAGTTACATCGTAGCCTAGTTTTGCAAGATCTGTTGCACAGGCTAGCCCAGCGGGGCCGCTGCCAATAACAGCAACTTTTTTGCCATTTGAGGGCTCTCTCTCTGTAAATTTCACATTGTTTTCACGGCTCCAATCCGCCACAAATCGCTCTAATTTACCAATAGATACAGGTTCCTTCTTAATTCCAAGGATACAAGCCCCCTCACATTGAGACTCTTGAGGACATACACGCCCACATACCGCAGGTAACGAACTATCTTCAGAAATAATTCTTGCAGCCTCTTCTATATTGCCAAGCTCTACCTGATAGATAAACTCAGGAATCTGAATACTTACAGGGCAAGCAGCTACACAACGGGGGTTTTTACACCCCAAACACCTAGACGCCTCCAGCATCGCTTCCTGCAAGTTATATCCATAACAAACTTCACTAAAATTTTTAACCCTCTCTTTAGGGTCTTGATCCCTAACAGGGACTCTTGGTATCTTATTTCTCATCTCTTAACCCAATTTTACATTTATGATCGGCCTCTTTTTCTACAGTTTTATACATCCCTTGCCTTCTCATTGCCTCATCAAAGTCTACCTTGTATGCATCAAATTCGGGGCCATCTACACAAGCAAACTTAACTTCATCTCCAATAGTAACTCTGCAAGCACCACACATACCTGTACCATCTACCATTAGAGTATTCAAACTCACTAACAGAGGCAAATTATATGGTTTTGCAGTTAAGGTCACAAACTTCATCATTATCATAGGCCCAATTGCAACAGCTTGGTCATATTTTTCACCTTTATCTAATAGCTCTTTGAGCATATCTGTTACCAATCCTTTTCTACCGTAAGAACCATCGTCTGTGCATACGTAAACATTGTCACTCACCACCCCCATCTCCTTCTCTAAAATTACCATATCTTGGTTCTTAGCCCCAATAATAACATCTATTTTAGCACCCATAGAGTGGAGATATTTTACCTGAGGATATACTGGAGCAGTTCCTAAGCCACCAGCAATAAAAATAAATCTTTTAGAAGAGAGCTCTTC
>JBAYBU010000074.1:0-6730 GCA_041669105.1 Bacteroidales bacterium
ATGTGCTGTGCTGAATAAAAATTGAGCACAGCAGCTATTTTATAGGAGTTATCAGAGAAGAAAAAGTCGTTGGGATTTAACTTTTCAAGCGAGTCTACTTTATGCGCAAGCTCTTCCCAGCCCAACCAAGTATCGTCGGACTTTATTTTAACAGGCGCCCATATAAGCTGCACAAGTAGACCAATATGCACAACAATAGAGAAGAGTGTTTGCCAACGAATTAGTTTGTCGTTTTTGAGATAGGTGGCAGCAAGAACAGTTGCAGAGAGAAACACAGGCATTATCCAATTAATCTTTACCCAATAGACAAAAGACAAAGCGGTAAAAGATAACAGCATTGGAAGAGCAAAAGAGGCAGCAAACAAAATGTGCTCTTCTATTTTTTCTCGTTTAAAGAACTTCTTAACAATTAAAAAACCAGAGATATAGGTAGCAATTAAAAAAGCAGGCAAGGCTAGAAGTAGTTGAGAACCCACGAAGCCAGGGAAAAGCGCGGGGTTAAATTTAAATGCAGAGAGCCCAGCAGCCCTATCGGCAGATTGGTATTTTAGAGAGATAAATTCATTTTGGATATTCCAGATAATTACGGGCGATACTGCAACTAATACAGAGAGAGCAAATAAGATAAATTTATATGACAACAGATATTTGCGATTTTCTTTTGAAATAAGAAGAAACAGAAACATACCTGCCGGAAAGAATATTCCAGTATATTTGCTAGTAAAGGCTAGACCACTGCCAAGACCTGCGAGCACCCACCAGTACCACTCTCCAGATTTTATAGCCTTGTATCCAAGCAAAAGTGAAAGAGACCAAAAGAAAAGTAGAGGCACGTCTGGAGTGGTGTTAATACTCAAAACTGTAATGACGGGAGCTGTAACGATTAATATAATTCCTCTTTTTATTTGCAAGTTTCCAAGAATTTGTTTCAAGAAAAGGTATAAGAACAACAGAGTAAATGAGGTTACAATAAAATCTGCAATATGGAGTGATAGGGCCGATTTGCCTAAAAAAAGTAGAAAGAATTTAATCATATAAGCCACCATTGGGGGGTGATCGAAGTATGAAAGAGCTAGAGAATCGGCATAATATGTGTAATAGGCATCTTGTGGCATAAGGCCCATAAATAACACAGCAACCAACCTTAGCAGTGTAAAAAGAGCAATTGTAACCAGAAACTCTTTCTCTTTTAGAAAGTTCTTCATAATAGCGCAAATATAATTAATTTTACCACAGAATATTTACAACTCTTTATTTAATAATAATGTATATGAAAAAAAATTTAAAGCAAACTATAGCGTTGTTTGTAATAGCTATAGTGTTAGTCTCTTGTAGCCAAGTTTTTTTAACTGGGCGCAACCAACTTCTGCTTATAGACCAAGGCCAAATTACCTCCTTGAGTAACCAAGCCTATACAGACATAATGAGTGAATCTAGGCTCTCTAGCAATAGGGCCCATGTAAACACCGTAAGAGAAGTGGGATATCGTATAACAGAAGCTGTTGGGCGTTATGCTAAAGCGAAGGGGTTAGAGAGCGCATTAGAAGGTATGACTTGGAAATTCGATGTAATTGCAAGCGACCAAGTAAACGCATTTTGCCTCCCAAATGGGAATATTGTCTTTTATGAAGGCATTATGAAACTTACTAATACTCCAGACTTAGTAGCAGTGGTAATGGGGCACGAGATTGCTCACGCACTAGCAAAACATGGTAACGAGAGAATGAGCCACGATATTTTACTTGGTACCGTAGGCCAAGCAGTAGGGGCATTCATAGGGACAGAGAATCAAAAAAACCAAGCAATTTTCCAACTTGCATTTGGCCTCGGCTCCCAATTAGGAGTAACCTTACCTTATTCTAGAAAGCATGAATATGAGGCAGATAAACTAGGCCTTATAATTATGGCTATGGCGGGTTATAATATTAATGTTGCACCTGGGTTTTGGGAGAAAATGAGCGATGGAAAAGGTGGTACGATGGAGTTTTTTAGCACTCACCCTTCAGATGCAAACCGAGTAAAACAGATTAGGGCAGTACTGCCAGAGGCGGCTAAATATGCCCCTTCTAGACGCTAGGTAATTTATTGTTATATTTGCAGCAATAAAATAGATTGAGATAATAAAGATAAAAGGCATGTATAGAACACACACTTGCGAGGAGTTACGTATTAATAATGCTGGAGAAACTGTAACTCTGGCCGGCTGGGTTCAAAGAATCCGTAAAATGGGTGGAATGAGCTTCATAGACTTGAGAGATAGATACGGAATTACTCAACTGGTTATAGACGATGGGGCAAGCCAAGAGCTAAATAGTGTTGCAGAGAAGTTGGGCAGAGAGTATGTGATTCAGGCCAAAGGGCTGGTAGCAGAGAGAACCAGCAAAAACAGCAAGATTCCAACAGGAGATATAGAGATTAAGATAGCAGAGATAAATGTTTTGAATGCTTCTCAAACTCCCCCTTTTACAATTGAAGATGATACCGATGGTGGCGAAGAGCTTCGCGCAAAATACCGTTATATAGATTTACGCAGGAACCCTCTTAAAAAAGCATTAGAGCTAAGGCATAAACTAGGCCAAGAGACGCGCAAGTATTTAGATGGTATTGGATTTATGGAGATAGAAACACCAGTTCTTATAAAATCTACTCCAGAGGGAGCAAGAGACTTTGTGGTTCCTTCTCGCATGAATCCTGGGGAGTTCTATGCACTACCTCAAAGCCCTCAAACCTTTAAACAGCTGTTAATGATTGCCGGTTACGATCGCTATTTTCAAATTGTTCGCTGTTTTAGAGACGAAGATTTAAGGGCCGATAGGCAACCAGAATTTACTCAGATAGACTGTGAAATGTCTTTTGTAGAGAGGGAAGATGTTCTAAACACCTTTGAGGGGTTAATTAAGTCTCTTTTTAAAAATGTTTTGGGACAAGAGGTTAAAGAGGGTTTCCCAAGGATGTCCTACTCAGATGCTATGAAATATTACGGATCGGACAAGCCCGATATCCGTTTTGGAATGAAAATTTGTGAGCTAAAAAACAGTTCGTCTAAAGGAAGTAACTCAAATAGTGCTACACAAGACCAAGTAGTTGATTTAGTTGGCGGTCAAAACTTTGTGGTATTCGATTCTGCAGAGTATGTTGCTGCTATTTGCGTAGAGGGTGCCGCCTCTTATACTCGCAAGCAGCTAGATGAACTTACCGAGTGGGTTAGACGCCCTCAAATTGGAGCAACAGGGTTGGTCTATATAAGAGTAGCTCAAGATGGAATCAAATCTTCTGTAGATAAATTTTACACTCCAGAGCACTTAACAGCAATAGCTGCAAAAATGGATGCTAAACCAGGAGATCTCATTCTTATTCTTGCGGGAGATAAAAGAAAAACACAAGAGGCAGTAGGAACACTTAGAATAGAGATGGGTAACAGAATGGGCCTTAGAAATAACAGCCACTATGCACCCCTTTGGGTATACGATTTTCCACTTTTAGAGTGGGATCAAGAGACAGAGCGTTTTTATGCTATGCACCACCCATTTACAGCTCCCAAGCCAGAAGATATGGAGAAGTTTTATAGTACTAATCGCGAAGAGATTGCCCAAGTAGCAGCAAACGCCTACGACTTTGTGCTTAACGGGACAGAAATTGGTGGAGGCTCAATCCGTATTCACGATGCGTCTGTGCAAAAGCGTATGTTTGAGGTGCTTGGTTTTAGTGAGCAGGAGGCCGAGCATAAATTTGGCTTTATTATAAATGCGTTTAAATTTGGCGCACCGCCTCATGGAGGGATTGCCTTTGGTTTCGATCGTTTTTGTGCCCTGTTTGGTGGTCAAGAGACAATTAGAGATTATATTGCCTTCCCTAAAAATAATGCAGGGCGCGATGTTATGTTAGATGCACCATCTACAATAGATGAGGCTCAAATGAACGAACTCTTTTTGAAAAGCACCCTTAAAAAGTAAAAGAGAAATTATTTTTAATTTTTATTGACAATATAAAATGAACATTCAGCAACTGGATTACATTATTGCAGTGGATAGGTTCCGCCACTTTGCCAAAGCAGCAGAGGCGTGTGGAGTTACTCAGCCCACATTGAGCATGATGGTTCAGAAGTTAGAAGAGGAGTTGGGGGTAAATCTTTTCGACCGCAAAAAGAGCCCGGTAGAGCCCACTCCAATTGGGAAGAGACTTATTATTCAAGCAAAAGTTATTAAGTTTAACCTTAAACAATTTAAAGAGATAGCAGATTCTGTGCGTGATGCTGTAGATGGTGAGCTCAATATTGCTATTATTCCAACTTTAGCCCCGTACATAATTCCTAAATTTTTTGGAGAGACACGTAAAAGGGTCCCTAATTTAAAAATTAAAATATCCGAAATTAGAACCTCAGATATAATTGAGCAGTTAAATAGTGCCCAAATAGAGGTTGCCATAGTCTCTACCCCTTTAAATGAACCCGGTATTTTAGAGCTTCCTCTTTTCTACGAACGGTTTATTGCATACATCTCTCCTTTAGAGGAGAAGATGTATAAAAAAGAGACAATTATAGCCTCGGAACTAGACCCTGCAGGAATGTGGCTTTTGCAAGAGGGGCACTGTTTTAGAAGCCAAATGTTAAATATTTGCCACAAAAGTGAAAATTCTATGCAGGTATATGAGGCTGGAAGTATAGAGACTTTGATTAGAATTGTAGATAATAATGGTGGATATACTCTTATTCCCGAACTCCATTTAAATTCACTTACTCCAGAGCAAAAAAAGCATATTCGATTTTTTACAGGTGACGAACCTAGGCGAGAAATATCTTTTGTCTTTAGAGAAGATTTTGTTAAAGAGAGACTTATTAACGAGCTTGTAGAGACTATAAAAGTTATGATACCCCATGATATGTTAGATGGGCGCCTTTCTAAGTTCCGAGTAAAACTGTAATTATTGACTCTTAATTTAATTATCTACTCTTATAATAATTTGACAATTTAAAATGGGCCTTCTCTTTTTTTATTTTTTTCTTGCAGTTACAGTCTCTTTTTTGTGCTCAATAATGGAGGCAGTGCTGCTTACTGCTCCTCTCTCTTTTGTTACAATGAAAGAAAATCAAGGGGTAAAAGGAGCTTCTTTTTTACGCAAGCATAAAGAGAATATAGATAAACCACTTTCGGCAATACTCTCATTAAATACTATAGCTAACACAATAGGTGCTGCAGGTGTTGGAGCTCAAGCTGCCATAGTTTTTGGCGATGCCTATTTTGGGATTGTTTCGGCAACTCTCACGCTTATTATTCTTGTTTTTTCGGAAATTCTCCCTAAAACTATTGGCGCCTATTACTGGAAATCGCTAGTTGTTTTTTCTGGCATTGTAATTCAAGGAATGGTCTATCTTACTTATCCTTTGGTTTTAGTTTCGGAGAGGTTAACGCATGTGATTGCAAAGAAAAAAAAGGGCGAAAGCTCTGTAAGTAGAGAAGAATTTTCTACTATGGTAGATATTGGGACTCGAGAGGGGGTGATAGATGGTGCCGAGAGTAGGATTATTCAGAATATTATTAAACTTCGCGATATTAAGGTAGAGGAAGTTATGACACCTAGAGTAGTTGTAGAGATTGCGCCAGAAAATATGACAATTGCACAGTTCCATAAGGTTAAAGGGTATAGGCTCTATTCTAGAATCCCCCTTTATTCCTTAGATAATAAAGAAGACATTACTGGTTTTGTACATAGGCAAGATGTTATCGAAAATATGGCTAACGATAATTTTGATTTGAAACTTTCTGCTATTAAACAGGAGATAATTGTAGTTCCAAACCTACAGCCCTTAACTGTTTTATGGGAGAGATTATTAAATAAAAGAGCTCATATTGCATTAGTAGTAGATGAGTATGGTGGTTTTGAAGGAGTTGTTACTTTAGAAGATGTTCTTGAAACCATCTTAGGGCTTGAGATTATGGATGAACGCGATATTGCGCCAGATTTACAACAATTTGCACGCGAGCGTTGGAAGCGACGCCTCTCTAAGTACAAAGATATCACCACCTAAATTAAAAAAGAGGCTACCCACTTTTTAGACAGCCTCTTTTAGGAGAAAGTTTTTTTATTTTACTATAGTCATCTCATCTATAAGATGTTTTGCATTGCCATATTTTTCTATTATAAACAGGATATAGCGAACATCTACATTTATACATCTTTGAACATTTGGTTCAAAGATAATATCGCCACTCATAGCCTCCCAGTTACCATCGAAAGCAGTACCAATGAGCTCCCCTTTTGCATTAAGTACAGGGCTGCCAGAGTTTCCACCAGTAATATCGTTATTAGAAATAAAGCAAACAGGCATTTTACCATTTGTCATAGCATATTGGCCATAATCTTTATTGGTGTAAAGTTCTTTAAGTTTTGCAGGAACCACAAACTCCCAGTTTTTTGGATCTTCTTTTTCCATTACCCCCTCTAGAGTTGTAACAAAATCATAATGAACAGCATCCCTAGGTGAATAATCTAGAACTTGACCATAAGTCATACGCATTGTAGAGTTGGCATCTGGGTAGATTGCAGCATCTTTTTTCATCTCTAACTGCCCAGCAATGTAAGCTTTATGACCCTGGGCATAAGTTTCATTTGCCTCGCTCACCTCTTGCATAAGCTTTGGCATCAAACTGAAAATTGAGTTCCCAGTTTGCAAAGCAGGGTCTTTGTATAGAGTCTCTGGGCTCTCTTCTAGAGCTTTATTTATAGACTCCAA
>JBAYBU010000075.1:0-6657 GCA_041669105.1 Bacteroidales bacterium
GACCGCAAAGAGATTGAGGTTACAGAAATTTAATGAAAATTAGAAAGGCTGTTTTAGAAGATTCTGAATCTATTGTAACTCACCTATTGTTGGCAATGGAAGAGATTGTCTATGAGTTTATAGGAGAGTTCAATCACGAGAAAGCAAGAGAGTTTTTACTCCATTTTATTAGAGAAGAAAAGAACCAATACTCTTATCAAAACTGCTGGGTTGTAGAGCAAGACAATACTATTGTTGCTACAGTTAATATTTATGATGGAGCCAAATTAGTAGAGCTAAGAGAGCCTATTATTAAATATATTAAAGAACACTACAATAAGACTCTAACTGTAGAAGATGAAACTGGGCCTGGCGAATATTATATTGATTCATTTGGAGTTAGTTTAGACCAGCAAGGCCGAGGTCTTGGATCTACTGTTTTGAAGTTCTTAATAGACCATTATGTCCATAAGAACAACCTAACTCTGGGTTTGCTCGTAGGTATAGAAAACCAAAGTGCAAAAAAGCTCTACTTAAAAATTGGTTTTAAGAGCAGTGGCAACAAAATACTAGTAGGCAAACACATGGAGCACCTGCAATGCTCGGCTAAGTGAAAATTGTTCTGTTTGTCATTAAAAAACCGCAGCCCCATTTGCGAAGCAAATTTTATTCCGTCGCAGACACCTAATGGTGCCTTTGGCGAATATTCACTGCTTCGCAGACAAAGGGTGCCTCCGGCTAGTATAGACTGGACAAATGTGCTATTTGCAGTAACTATCACTCCATCAGTTATATCACTTTCACTAATACCCCTAAAAAAGGGATATTAATGAAAGTGATGTTGCTTATAATCAGTTGATTATGAGACAACGCAATGAATAGGAAATGCCTATATTTAAAATATTTGTATTAATAATATTCTATGTGGGAAACTTTAGTAGATTTCTACGCTTTCTTCTAAGCATCTCATATTAAATAGATTGACTTTTGTAAATAGGGCAAAACCAGGGTATTTTCAAAAGTGATAATGCTCATATACATGTTGTTACTGAAAAGCGTAGGATTAACCTAAAGTTTAGCTCAAGAAGGTAACAATAGTTACAAAAATTGTCCAGAGGCTTATTCCATTTATAAAGAGTAGTTCGGTAGCACCATTTATCCCGTTTTTTAAAATAGAGAGGGCAACTGCAATTATGGTAAGGCCTATTATTATCATTCCAGAAACGCCAAGGAATAAAATTTCTGGAAGTAGAGTAGACTGAAAAGTAATAATTAAACTGGGTAATGCTATAAATACTAGTGCTGCTAGTAGGTTATGCATTAAACGTTGTATTGTTGGGGAGAGAGTTCTAAGACTATATGGTTTTAAATTATGAGGTACAAATGCTAGCAGTGTTAGTAGCAAAAAGCCAAGGTCTATATATCCTAAAAGTTTATCATATGAGACTAAGTTATAGTATAGTGTGAGTAGCCAAAAAAAGATATAAGTAAGAATGGCTGTTGTAAAAAGCATTATTTTGTACCCCTTTACAAGTCTCTCTCCATATAGAGATTTATTGCTAAAGAAACTTAAGGTTTGATTTTTTAAATCAAACTTTACGTGATCTAATGCTTTATTTATTGAGTACGGCAAAAGTGCCGCATTTGCAAACCCAATTAAAAGTATTCCCAGTTTAATCCAAATCATTGTTTAAGATAGTTTGCATGTTGAATCCAAATCATTTTGCGATGTAGTTTTTAAGCCTAATCTAAATTATTTTACAAGATAATATTATTTAAACTCATGGCATGTTGTTAATTGCTCTTTAATATATTAAGTAGTATATTTAAAGTTAGATATATTAATACAATTAATATTTAAAATTATGGAACTATATTTTTTAAAAACGATTAAAAACGCTATTAAACATTGGTATATCCCACTGTTTGTAGGGCTACTTTTTGTGATTATAAGTATTGTAGCTTTTGTTGCACCAATGGAATCATTCGTTACTTTGGCTGTTCTATTTGCTCTCTCTCTTTTATTAGGTGGTTTGTCGGAGATTATATTTTCTACTTGTAATAGAGAACAATTAGACAATTGGGGGTGGTCTTTAGCGTTCGGTATTGTTACCTTTATTGTAGGTGTTTTATTATTGATAAACACCTCTCTCTCAATGACTACATTGGCTCTTTATATAGGATTTATTATTCTATTTCGCTCTATCTCGGCTATTAGTATCTCTTTAGATATAAAAAGGTATGGTTCTAAAAACTGGGGTTATTTATTGGCACTAGGTTTATTAGGAGCTATATTTTCATTTATTTTGCTCTGGAATCCACTCTTTGCAGGATTGAGTATTGTGGTTTGGGTTGCACTTAGTTTTTTATTTGCAGGTCTATTTAGTATCTATTTTTCATTCCAACTCCGTACCCTTCACAACTATTCTAAAAAGCTCTCTCCTGAGCTAGATGAGAGATTTAGGATGCTTAAAGAGGATATTGACAAGGAGTGGAATAGTTAAATCGGCTAAAAAAAGAGGCTGCCCACTTTTTAGACAGCCTCAATTTTATTGAATTAGAGAGTAAACTATGATGTTTTTACTTTCTTAGTTTTGAGCATATGTATATAAGTTAATAAACTGGCATATAGTAGCGGTAATACTCCAACAATAATAAAAATCAAATCGGCTGGCATTCGCAACCAAGCTAAATTAATTATATGTGATTGGCCAGAAAATTCTAAACTTCTTGCATGCCAATATCCATTTTCTACCACATCTATTAGCTGAAGGACTCCACTAGGGAATAGTTGAAGTATAACCATTAAGGCTAAACCAATGTTAAGTCCCCAGAATGATAACTTGATATATTTTTTTACTTTTTGCCAATTACCTTCACTCGATATTTGACGTAAAGCAAACACGGTAAACGCTATAGCAAGCATACCGAAAACACCCATCATTGCTCCATGAGCATGATTGGCTGTTAGGTTTGTCCCAGTTTGGTAGTAGCTTATCACTGGCAAGTTTATTAAGAATCCGAACACGCCTGCACCAATAAAATTCCATACTCCTACAGAGATTAAAAAATTAAAGGTCCATCGGTGAGGGAATGGAATTTTGTTTCCACTCTCATCCCGTTTTGTTCTTATGAGTCGTCCAAAATCTGATGCTTCTAGAGTTAATAAAATTAATGGTACCACCTCAAGTGCAGAAAAGGATGCCGAAATTGCCATTGAGGCATTTGTCTGTCCATTCCAATACCAGTGATGGCCAGTACCTAAGATACCTGCACCTAAAAACAACACAGCATCTAAGTAGATGATGCGAGTGGCAGTCTGCTTAGAGACTAGTCCCATTTTGTAGAACATAATTGCTACCATCACAGTGGCAAAAACTTCGAAGAAACCTTCTACCCATAAGTGAATAATCCAGAATCGCCAGGTGTCTACAACTGAAAAATTAGTTGCCGAACCATAGAAAAATGCAGGTAAATAGAAAAATGGGATTGTAAAAGCAGTAATTAAGAATATTATTTTTAACTCTCTCTCCGAATCATCTCTTTTTGGTTTAACAGATCTATAAAGCAATAAAAACCAAATCAAGAGACCTATGGTCATTAATATTTGCCAACCTCGGCCAATTTCTAGATACTCCCAACCTTGATTCCCCAGCCAAAACCAAGCATTTTGTAATAAGTCTTTTACACCAAGATACTGTCCCAATAAACTTCCAAAAATGACTATTGCAAAGGCACCAAAAAGAAAGTTTATGAGACCAACTTGTCCTTTGGGTTTCTTTAGGGAAAGTATAGATGAGATAAAAAGGCCTCCACCTACAAAAGCTGTCGCGATCCACAAAATAGCCGATTGCACATGCCATGTTCTAAGTATGTTTGAAGGCAAAATAGTGGTGAGGTCAAACCCGAAAAAATCTCCAGGTTGAGCAAAGTAATGGGCCATTGTGCCTCCAGCAAAAGTTTGAAATAGCAACAGCGCAATTGCTACTATAAAGAACTTAAGTGTAGCACGTTGAACTGAGGTGGCTTTGCCAGGGATTAGTTGTGGCACTCTTAACTCTTTTGGACGCTTCCATCCTAAATAGTTGTACCGACCAAAGAAAAATAAGATCAACCCAATACCTGCAAGCAAGTTTATTAGGCTTAATGCACTCCAGATTATGGCCGGAGTTGAGGGGCCATTTCCAATTAGTGGCTCATAAGGGAAGTTGTTGGTGTAGGAGCTGTTCCGGCCAGGGCCAGTAGCCACCGATGCCCAAGCAGCCCAAGAGAAAAATGCAGTGAGTTGTCGCAACTCTTCTCTATCAACAAAAAGGGTTTTGGAGAGGCCACGATTAACTTCTCCTTTTTTAAAGTACTCTTCCCAATACTCTATTTGCTCTTCAAAAGTGTTTATTTCTACCGAAGTATAAATTAAAGTATGCGTGTCGTAATTGTATCTGTTAATTTTTAGAAAATCGCCAGTTCTGCTAATAAGTGCTCCTTCTTGCTCAGAATCAAGAGCGGAGGGGTCTGTATGAAACTGTTCATTTGCGATTTTACTTTGCACATTTTGTGCAAGAGCGTGTAAGTATTGAGCGGAAAAGTCTGGACCTATGTAAGCGCCGTGCCCCCATATAGTCCCGTTATTCATCAATCCTTTTTTTAGGAAAATTTGCTGACCAGTTTCAATGTCTGTTTGTGTAAAAACAACTTGCCCGCTTTCATCTACTACTTTATTTGGCACGGGAGGTTTTGAATCTTGATAATGATACCCAGTTGTTACCCAAATAAGTACAGCAAACTCTACAATTAGAATAAAAATAATCCCTCTTTTCCACCAAGGAGAGAGTTTTTTAGGCTCAGAATAATTTTCTTGATTTTCCATATTGCACTTAAGTTTTAAATTAGAAATTATTGAAACTAAGAATAAAAATTAGCGCTGTTAAGTTAGGTTTGAAAATAGAGAAGATTGTTTTACCCCATATATTTAGAAATGAGCTAATTATTTGGCAAAAGCAAATAATACTACAATTTAATTTTATTTTTCAATATTTAAAGATATTATAAAAATTTAAAATACCATAACTGTTTAATAAATTATAAGGGATTATAATTTATTAAATAATATAATATTAAGTGTAGATCTTGAATTATACTCCTATCTCACAACCATACTGCACTATTTGGGAGTATAAAATTGGTCGATTATTTTAAATGTATTACTTTTGTAGTCAATAAATTTACAATTCATAAAATGGACGAAGATCCCTCTTATAATATACTAAGGTATTAATAGTTCTGTAGGGAGCCTTTGCGTTTCCATACAGAATAAAATGTAAGGAAACAATATAATGGCAGAATTCGATACTAAATTTCAGGAGCTTATCAATAATAAAGAGTGGAAATCACTTAAGCATTTACTCCATGAATACGACCCTATTCAGATATCAGAATTAATTGAGGAAACTTCAGATAAAGATAAAATTATTCTTTTTAGATTGCTTAGTAGGTCGCAAGCTAAAGAGGTTTTTCAGTTGCTTTCTCATTCGGAGCAGGAACAAATTATTGAAGGGCTTGCACAAAGCACCACTAAACTTTCCGATTTACTAAACGACATTGAACCCGACGATAGAACTGCTTTTTTTGAGGAGCTACCAGGCGAAGTTACTCAACAATTAATGCAGTGCCTCTCTCCACAAGAGCGTAAAATATCTATTCAGCTGCTAGGTTATCCCGAGGATAGTATTGGTCGTTTGATGACTCCTGAGTATGTCGCTATTAGGCCTCATTTTACTGTAGAAACAGCTTTTGAACATATAAGAAAATATGGCCGAGATTCCGAAACATTAAATGTTATCTATATTGTAGATTTTGAGTGGAAATTAGTAGATGATATTCGTATTAAAGAGCTCATTTTGGCCTCTCCTCATCAAAAAATAGAAGAACTAATGGATAATAGGTTTGTAGCACTTAGCGCTATGGACGACCAAGAGACAGCTATTAAAACATTTAGTGATTACGACAGAGTTGCTTTACCTGTGATTAATGACGAGGGGGTTCTTATAGGAATTGTCTCTGTAGATGATATAATGGATGTTGTAGAAGAGGAGTCTACCGAAGACTTTCATAAGTTTGGTGCCTTTAGAGATGCAATTGCCGATCCTTTAACTACAAGAATTTTTTCTCTATATAAAAACAGAATAGTATGGCTAGTGCTTTTAGTTTTTATGAATATTTTTTCGGGTGCTGCCCTATCTAGTTTCGAAAACATAATTCAGTCTGTTGTTTCACTTGTCTTTTTCTTGCCTCTATTGATTGATAGCGCTGGTAATGCTGGTTCGCAATCTGCAACTTTAATGATTCGTTCGTTGGCTATAGGAGATGTTGAATTAGGGGATTGGTATAAACTTATTGGCAAAGAGGTAATTGTCTCTCTACTTTTAGGTGTAACCATGGCCTTAAGTGTGGCAGCTGTTGCAAGCTTTAGGGCTCCCGAGATTGTGTTGGTGGTAGCTATAACAATGGTTATTAATGTAATGATAGGTAGTTTGATTGGGCTTCTTTTACCATTTGCTTTTACGAAATTAAAGTTAGATCCTGCTACTGCAAGCGCCCCACTAATTACATCTATTGCTGATATTTGTGGAGTAATTATCTATTTTTCTGTAGCAACATGGTTTTTTGGATTCTAATTTA
>JBAYBU010000076.1:0-6623 GCA_041669105.1 Bacteroidales bacterium
AATATATCAAGAGCATCAAAAAAGTTGGATAGATTGGATAAGCGATATTCATTTTGGAAAAAGAGGCTTCTATTTTATTCGTGATTTTGAATTATGGGAACATATCTATTTTCAGAGCTATGATGGATCAAAGTTAGAACGTCTTACTGATGGGATGAACTGGGGGGTAAAAATTACCTCTTTTGACGAGGAAAAAGGGTTGATTTATTTTACTGCTAGGAGAGATGCATCGATCAGAAACGATATCTATAAATTGACTTTTAATAGCGAAGGGAATAGTGTAAGTAAAATATCGGTTGGTGAGTTTAACTACAGTAAGCCTCTTATATCGCCCGATGGAAAACATCTTTTAGCAGTTAACTCGTCACTCACTGTACCAAGCCGATTGGTGTTGCTATCTGATCACAAAAGAGGGGTTGTCAAGCAAGGAGAAGAGAGGATTATTGCCGATAGTAAATCGGAGTCATTTGATTCTCTTAACCTTCCTTTGGCTCAAATGATCTATATAACAACTCCAGAAGGGTACAAATTACCAGGTACAATTACCTATCCCGATAATTTCGATAAAAATAAAAAATATCCTGTGATAGTAAATGTTTATGGTGGACCAAATTCTACAAATGTTATGGATACATGGAGGGTTCCCTCTTCTATGTTACTTTATTGGGCAAAAGAGGGTGTAATACAAGTCTCTTTGGACAATAGAGCCTCGGGACATGTTGGAAAAGAGGGGATAAACTATATACATAGAAATTTAGGCCACTATGAGCTTAAAGACTTTATCCAGTGGGCTCAATATCTTAGAAGTTTGCCTTATATAAATAAAGATAAAATTGGAATTACTGGGTTTAGTTATGGAGGAACAATGACTGTTATGGCACTCACAGAGGGAGCCGATTACTTTAAATATGGAGTGGCTGGTGCTGGTGTTTACGATTGGCACTTATATGATAGCCACTACACCGAAAGGTATATGGATCATCCAAAAGACAATCCCGAAGGGTATAAAAGCAGTGCAGTTGTAAACAAAGCAGTCCTATACAAAAGCGAAATGGGCTCTTTGTTATATTTAACTCATGGTACATCAGACGATAATGTCCATTTGCAAAACACTATGCAGCTAATAGACGCGTTGCAGAAAGAGGGAAAACAATTTGAACTCATGCTTTACCCCGCAGCAATGCATGGATATAGAGGTTACCAAGGAGTACATTCAACTGCGGCAATAATAAATTTTTGGCGCAAAACACTGCTTGATTAAATCTATTGCCCTTGATTAAATCTATTCTATCTCCATAACTTTGATAATTACTTGCAAATCAAATGTTTCAAAGAACTGTGTTGAATGGGTAACTCCTTTTTTTAAACTAAAAAATAGATAAGCGCATGAAGGTTTTAAGAACGAATTAAAGGACATTAAGTGATTGTTCTTTGATTTTTTCTAGCTCATCTTTCATTTGAACTACCAGTTTTTGAATATTGGCATCATTTGCTTTTGAGCCAAGTGTGTTTATCTCTCTGCCAATCTCTTGAGAGATGAAACCTAGCTTTTTACCTGGGTATTTTTCTTTTGTAAGAGTCTCAATAAAATAATTGCAGTGCTGTTTAAGTCTAACTTTCTCTTCGGTAATATCTAGTTTTTCGAGGTAATATATTATCTCCTGTTCAAAGCGATTTTTATCGGGGTTCTCTATAGCTTCTTCAATTTTTGCTTTCAATCGCTCTTTAATTGTGTCACTTCTTTTTGGATCTAAGGCCTCTACAGCATCTAGATATTGCAATATTAAAGAGACTCTGTAAGAGAGGTCTTCTTGGAGCCTTTTCCCTTCTGCTTTACGAAAACAGATAAGCATCTCTATAGCTTCAATTATTGTGCTTTTAATTTTATCCCAGTTTGATGCGAGTTCTTCTTCGCTTCCCTCTTTTTTAGATGTGCTCTCTATAACATCGGGTAGTCTTAAAGCAGCGCTTACAAGAATCTCAGAAGAGATAGAAGAGTTCATGTCTGATGTAAGAGCACTAAGCTGTTCTATATAAGAGTTAAAAACTTGAACATTTATTGAACGACCCATGGCCTCTTCTATATGCTGAGTGTTTGCAAATAGATCTATACTTCCTCTCTGCAGTCTAGAAGAGATAAGTTGTTTTATCTCAATCTCTTTCTCCCTTGGAATAATTTGAGTCTTTAGGGAAACATCGGCACCTTTTCCGTTTACCGACTTTATCTCTATGGTTATTTTATTGTTGTCGCAAACGCATTCGGCTTTGCCATAACCTGTCATGGATTGTATCATTTTGTGTGGTAAATTTTGTAGGTTTTAATTATAATAAGAGACTAAGTTACAAAAAATGCATCTAGGAAATTCGTATATTTATCTGATTATTAAAATATTTTTTACATTTGCACTCTTTGCCATGATAATAATAAGCTGCGAACAAGAAAACTTAGATATTGAGTATACTGCACGTACTATTACAGTATTTGCTGCTATTACAGTGGCTTCTACTATTGCAGTAGTGGCTACTACGATATAGCCTTTAGAAGATGTTCAAGCCCGAGTATAGTATATACGAGTATAGTGCATGTTTGATGGGTAGCTACCAAGGTAGATGTTCCTACTTATTAATTCGCGCTAGGAGAGTGTTTAGTACGAGTGCGATTTGGGTTGTAATGAGGTTGTTATTTTACTGTTGTAAATTGAAATAAAATGGAAACTAGAGTTATACAAAACAATCTTTTTTTTCAGGAGGTGGCTAGCCGTATTGCTGGCGGAGAACGGGTGCGCATTCGTGCTAAAGGGAATAGTATGTTGCCTTTTATAAGAGATGGAAAAGAGCAGATCATTTTAGAAAAACCCGATGAAGAGTCGTTTCAAAAGGGGCGTTTACTACTGGCACTATTACCTGAGAGGGGATATCTATTGCATCGGGTTAAAAAAATAGACGAGGGTAATGTTTTACTACAAGGAGATGGCAATCTATCTATAACAGAAACTTGTACTTCAAAAGATGTTATAGCCGAGGCAACTGTAGTAATTAGAAATGGAAAAGAGATTATAAAAGAGAGTTTTAGATGGAATTTATATCGCTATTTATGGCCTCAGAACTATTTTTTACGCAGAGTCTCTCTTGGAGTTTATAGAAGAATAATAGTTATGATTTCATAACATTTTGTCTCTTTTGCGAAAAAGTAAGCCAATTCTTCCTATATTTGATAAACGATAAATATTGATCTAGCAGTATCAGCATAAAGTTTGTTTAAAAACAATCTTTTTTTTGTTTTTTATAGGTTATGATAAAATAGAATGCAGAGGCTATGGTGCCGAATCAAAATAAATAAGGATGAAAGAAAATAATAAAGTGAAAAATAACAAAGTAGCAGTTGGTAAAACAAACGACTCTGGAGATGTTAGAAGTCTTAATTTTTTGGAAGAAATTATAGAAGATCATCTCGAAAAAAAAATTCACAAATCTATACTTACCAGATTCCCACCAGAACCAAATGGCTATTTACATATAGGTCATGCAAAAAGCATCTGTCTTAATTTTGGTCTTGCCAAAAAGTATGGGGGAAAAACTAATCTTCGTTTTGACGATACAAACCCCACTAAAGAAGATGTTGAGTATGTTGATTCCATTAAGGAAGATGTTAAATGGCTTGGTTTTGATTGGGCTCAAGAGCTTTATGCTTCTGACTATTTTGAGCAGCTTTATAAGTGGGCTTGTGACCTTATAGAGAAAGGGTTGGCTTATGTAGACGATCAAAATCAAGAGCAGATACGTTTAAACAGAGGGACAGTAACAAAAGCAGGAGTGGCAAGTCCTTATAGAGATAGAGCGCCACAAGAAAGCTTACTCTTATTTAAGCAAATGCGCGATGGAGTGTTTGCAGATGGCGAAAAAGTATTAAGAGCCAAGATAGATATGGCTCATCCCAATATGCTCATGAGAGACCCAATAATGTACAGAACTATTCACGCCCACCATCACAGAACTGGCGATAAATGGTGTATTTATCCTATGTACGATTATGCACATGGGCAGAGCGATTCAATCGAAAAGATTACTCACTCTATTTGTACTCTAGAATTTGATGTGCATAGGCCTCTTTATGACTGGTTTATTGAAAAACTAGAAATTTTTCCATCTAAACAGTATGAGTTTGCTCGTCTTAATATCACTTATACAGTAATGAGTAAGAGAAGGTTGTTGGAGTTGGTTGAGCAGGGAGTTGTGACTGGTTGGGACGATCCTCGAATGCCTACTATCTCTGGATTGAGAAGAAGAGGATACACTCCTGAGTCTATTAGAACGTTTGCCGATAAAGTGGGCGTTGCCAAAAGAGATAATATTATAGACCTCTCTCTTTTGGAGTGGTGTGTAAGAGAAGATCTTAATAGACGCTCAAATAGATATATGTCTGTATTAGATCCTGTGAAATTAGTTGTTACAAATTACCCCGAGGGCCAAATAGAATATTTTGATGCAGCAATGAATCCTAGTGATGAGAGTGCTGGGAGTCGTAAAATTGCATTTTCAAGAGAGCTTTTTATTGAGAGAGGAGATTTTATGGAAGAGCCTACAAGAAAATATTTTAGACTTAAACCTGGCGGTGAAGTAAGATTGAAATACTCTTATATAATTAAATGTGAAAATATTATTAAAGATCAAAATGGCAATATTACCGAGATTCAGTGTACTTATGATCCCTCTACCAAGAGAGGAGTAGGTGAGTGGCGCTCGGTTAAAGGTACAATTCATTGGGTATCTGTGCCTCATGCAAAGGAGATTGAGGTTAGATTATTTGACCGTCTTTTTACAAAACCAGATATGGGCGAACTAGAAGAGGGTAAAAACTATATAGACTATCTTAATCCTGACTCATTAAAAGTTGTAACAGGATATGCCGAACACGCTTTAATAGAGGACAAATCGAGCATTGGAGTCCAGTTTGAAAGAATAGGCTATTTTATTATAGACAATGTAGATTCTACCAAAGACAAACTTATATTTAACAAAACTGCTGGCCTAAGATCTACTTGGTAGTTAGGTGCTTAAGTTTTTGCTCTATGGTGGAGCCATTTACCTGATCTGTAGTAGAGAAATGCTCCTATTAGGCCCACGCTCCAACCGATTGGGATTGACCACCAAATACCGGTGGGGCCAAAGTGATGAGATAGAAAATATGCCAATGGAACTCTTATTATCCAGAGAGAGAGGCTAGTTATGAGCATAGGTATAAAAGTGGCTCCAGCGCCACGGGTTACTCCATTAATAACAAACATTGTAGAGAATACCACATAGAAAGAGGTGACAATAACTAAGTATTCCCGGCCTATTTTAATAATTTCGGCATAGTGGGGCGATTTTATATCTGTAAAAAGACCCATAATTTCGTTACCAAAAAGAACAACTACTAATGTTAAAGAGAGACATATTATTGTAGAATAAATAAGGGTAGATTTAAGCCCGTTTTTGATTCTGTCTAGCCTGCCAGCTCCAAGATTTTGTCCTACAAATGAAGAGAGTGCAGCAGCCAGGTTCATGGCGGGCATAGAGACAAACATATCTACCCGGCCTGCTGCGGTATATGCTGCAAGTACAGGCACTCCAAAAGGAGACACAATACTAAGCAGAGCAAGGCTACCTAGGCCCACAAGAGTTTGCTGAACTCCCGAGGGTAATCCAATCTTTAAAGAGAGGCGAAAATTAATCCAGTCAAATTCCCATTTTTTGTAATTAAGATTAAATCGAATAATATTCTCTTTTTTAGAATTAAGGTGGTACCACAATGCCAACCACGCGGCAACAGTAGCAATAGCAGTGGCCCATGCTACTCCTTTAATTCCCCAACCAAACACCAATACAAATACCAAGTCTAATATCATATTTATAATCAAAGATGCTGTTATAAAATAGACTGGAGTCTTGGAATTTCCCACGCCTCTTAGTATAGCAGCCATTCCAAACATTGCAAAAGAGGGCATGGTGGTAGTTAAAATTACTAAATCGAAATATTTAATAGCGTCTGGTAATACTTCGGGTGGGATTCCCAGCATAATAAAGAGTGGGCGGCTCAACGCAAAAAATATAAGTGAAAGGGCAACAGAGCTAATTAGTAAAAAAATTTGGAGCGTATCTGAGGTGATTTTTACATTGTGAAAATTCTTAGCTCCAAAGTATTGTGAGACAAGTACGGATGCGCCTATGGCAATACCACTTATCATAGCACTCATGGTAAACAATATAGGAAAACTAGCCCCAACAGCGGCAAGTGCTACGGAGCCAATATACTTTCCCACTACAATACTATCTACAACGTTATATAGTTGCTGAAATACATTCCCAATTAACATGGGTACAGCAAACATTAAGATCTGTTTTCCCTCTTTTCCCTGCGTAAGGTCTTTCATCTAAACTTATAGGTTATTTATTAGAACCTTTTTACATAAGAGTGACAGTAGGGTTGACTCCCTTTTCTTTCATAATAATCTTGATGCTGTTTTTCTGCCTTATAAAATTTAGAAGCTTTAGTAACTTTGGTAGCTATTTGATACCCTTTATTGCCGAGTATATTTAGTAAATCCTGAGCTTCTCTCTTTTGAATATCGTTAAGGTAAAAT
>JBAYBU010000077.1:0-6602 GCA_041669105.1 Bacteroidales bacterium
ACTATGGTGCTACCTTAGAAACAGCGATTTCAAAACAGATAAAGATTACCATGCATCTGCAGATCTCACTGGCCAAGCCAACCATCTTGGAGTTACCATAGAAGCCGATATTATCAAACAAAAACTTCCAGAAAACAACGGAGGCTACAAAGCTCTTAATACTGGAAAAGCATCTTTTGGTAAATATGACGAGCGTATTTATACAGAACTATGTTCGGATAACCCAATAGATTTAGCCCGCTATCAATTAATAAACAACTATTCAGGCCGTATCCCTCTAATAAACTCAGGCGGAGCTTCTGGGAAAAATGATATTGCCGCTGCTGTACGTACAGCTGTTATTAACAAACGAGCAGGTGGAAGTGGCCTTATACTTGGCAGAAAAGCTTTCCAAAAGCCATTTGAACAGGGCATAGAAATAATTCAAGCCGTGCAATCTGTATACCTAAACCAAGAGATTACCGTAGTTTAAATTCCTCTTTTGAACCAAAACTCTCTCAAAGCTTTTAAAAGCTTTGAGAGAGTAAATGGTTTAAAAATTCTTTGATGGTGAGGCCGGCGGCTCTAATTTGTTGTGGCACAAGGCTCATCTCTGTCATGCCGGGCACGCTGTTTACTTCTAAAAAGAATATTTCATCGCCTCGCACTATGTAGTCTATTCGCACAAATCCTTTGCAACCAAGGTGGTGGAAAATTTTGTGTGATAGATCTATAATGCGATCGCTAAGCTCTTCCGAAATAGCGGCGGGGCAAATTTCTTGTGATGCTCCTAAATATTTGGCTTCGTAATCGAAAAATTCATTGTCTGGAATAATTTCGGTAACTGGAAGTCTATACAATTCCCTGTCAATCAAATTATTATAAGATTTAGCGCCCGAGACAGAAGAGATATTACTATCTAACTTATTTTCAAACCTATCACCATTAGCAGTAATAACTCCGTTTTCAAATACACCGTTGGTCATTTCGCGACCTTCTATGAACTCCTCTATAAGGATTGCGTCGTCTTCTTTAAAGGCATTTTCTATAGCTTGCGAAAGCTCCTCGGCACGTTTAACTTTAGAAATTCCAAAACTGCTCCCCCCATTATTGGGCTTCACAAAGAGAGGTAGTCCCAGTTTAGCAATAATTTGAAAAGGGTTATAATTATCTGCCCTTCTAAGAAAAATTTCGCGAGCAAGCTTCACCCCAGTATCGCGAAGCATACATTTGCAGGCATACTTATTAAAAGAAAGAGCACAAACTGTTGCAGGAGATGTGGTAAATGGCATCCCAATCAATTCGAAATAAGCTTGCAACAGACCATTTTCGCCAGGAGTACCATGAATCATTATCAAGGCAATATCAAAATGAACACGAGTCCCTCCAATCCCCAAGTCAGAAGGAATCACAAAAGAAAAATCTGCTTTGTCTATAGGGTAACTAAATGTTTTATCTAAAGAGTAACTAGCATGTCCACCCACAAGCTGGCTACCATCTTCGCAAGCAAGAACTCTCCACTCTTGCCCCTTCATTAGCACTTCCCAAACATCATATTTCTCCCTATCTATATGCAAAGCTATATGTTTTCCACTCTTTACAGAGACCTCAAACTCAGAAGAGTCACCACCATATATAAGAGCAATCTTTTTTTTCATCTTCAAACTATATTAAAAAAACGGATCTCTAGGATTTCTGCCACTACTGCTCTCAATCTCGTCATCAGAACCGGTACATCTAAGATCTACAGAAAATCCTGGAGGCGCAATAAAAGCATCAAAGGGAGAGATACCCAAAGTAGGATCTTTAAGAACTTTTTGCATAAAAAGTCCCCAAATAGGAAGAGCCATATTTGAGCCCCCACCCAACGAAAGGCTCTCAAAATGGACCTGTCTATCTTCTGCACCAACCCAAACTCCCGCAGTTAACCTAGGCACATAACCAATAAACCAACCATCAGATTGGTCATTAGTAGTACCCGTTTTACCCGCCAAAGGCCCCTCTGGAATATACTTATACCGTAATCTAATAGCCGTGCCCTCATTAACAACTCCTTGCATAAGATTTACCATAAGATAAGCAGTTTGTTCGCCAATTGCCTCCCTCTTACGAGAAGTAAAATTACTAAGCACATTCCCCGATTTATCCTCAATACGCTCCACAAAAAGAGGATCTACAAAAACACCCTTACTAGGATAAGTATTATATGCAGCAACCATTTCATAAAGAGTAAGGTCAGAAGGACCAAGACAAAGAGAAACCACCGGATCTAAAAAACTCTTAATACCAAGACGGCGGCACATCTCTACAAGGGCCATAGGACCATATTGCTTCATTAGGTATGCCGAGATATTATTGCTACTCTTTGTAAGCCCCCACTTAAGCGTCACACGCTGCCCTATCCACTCAGCTCTATCTGTGCTTGCCGGAGTCCAAGTAGTATCGCCCACTATAAAAGTTTGCGGCACATTAATCACCTTATCACAAGGAGTCATGCCCTCCTGCATAGCAAGAGTGTATAAAAAAGGTTTAAAAGTAGAACCAACTTGGCGCTTAGCTTGACGAGCATTATCATATTTAAAATAACGATAATCTGGGCCACCTACATAGGCCTTAACAAAACCAGTACTAGGCTCTACAGCCATTATAGAAGCCCTCAAAAACGACTTGTAATATTTAATAGAGTCGTTTGGAGTCATGACCGTATCTATACTTCCACTCAAACCACTACCAATATTCTCGTTCCAAGAAAAGACCCTCATTTTCACAGGCTCATTAAAACTATCATTTATCTCCTTATCGGTAGCACCTGCTGCTTTCATATCGCGATATCTATCACTCCAACGGCGCGCCTGCCTCATTATATTATTTACAACATCTTTAGAGACACTATTAGAAAATGGCCTATTAGTTTTCCATCTCATATCACGGAAAAAAGCCGATTGTAGCTCCTTACCTAAATGCTCTGCCACAGCCTCTTCGGCATAACGTTGCATTTTAGAATTTATAGTAGTGTATATTTTAAGGCCCTCTTTATCTAAATTGTATTTAGACCCATTTGGCTTTAAGTTTTTATTGAGCCAACCATACAAGGGATCCTCTTTCCACATAGTAGAATCGGCCCTATAATCTTCGTACTGGCGGTAAGAAGAGCGTTTTGGCTCCGAAGCATGCATCACCCTGCGTAACATATCTCTAAAATAAGGCCCCAAACCCGAATTGTGATCTTGTCTACTATAAGACAAGTTAATAGGAACTTGTATCAAAGAGTCATAAAGACTCCTTTCAATAAAGTTATATTTTCGCATCTGATTTAACACATGATTCCGGCGAGCAAGCGAATGATCTGGATTTAAAACAGGATTAAAACGAGTAGGCTTATTAACCATCCCTACCAACAAAGCTCCCTCTTCTACAGTAAGCTGTGATGGGTGTTTATCAAAAAAAGTGTTGGAAGCTGCCCTAATTCCATAAGCATTACTGCCATAAAAAACAGCATTCATATACATCCCTATTATCTCTTGCTTAGTATAATTCCTCTCTAACTTAACAGCAGTTATCCACTCCTTGAATTTAGAGATTCCCAACTTATAGATTTTAGCCCCTGGGAAAGAAGACTCTACAGTATCCCGTGGAAAAAGAGTTTTTGCAAGCTGTTGAGTTATAGTGCTGCCTCCACCACCAGAGCGAGTCTGTCCTAGCAAAATAGATTTTACTCCAACTCTTGCCAAACTTTTAAAATCTATGCCACTATGCCCATAAAAACGAACATCCTCTGTAGAAATAAGAGCATCTACCAAAGAGGGAGAAAGCTCGTTATATGTTACAAAAGATCTGTTTTCTATATGAAATGTAGTTAGTATCTCACCATCTTCTGATATAATTTCTGTAGCCAAATTATTCTTAGGATCTTCTAGCTCTTCAAACGAAGGGATATCAGAAAACAGCCCCACAAAAAGGATCATAAAACCCAATAAAACAAAAGGACTCAGCAATAAAATCCAGAACCATTTAACCAACTTTTGTCTCATTTTAATATCTATTTTTAATGTTACTGACTACTGTATCAAACTACAAAATTAGAAATAATAATTTTGATTATACCTTAATTTATCCTTTACTTTGCAACCACCAAGGATTATTTATTTATGGGAGAGAACTTAGTTATCGTTGAGTCTCCGGCAAAAGCCAAGACAATCGAAAAGTTCCTGGGTAGTGGTTTTACAGTAAAATCTAGCTTCGGGCACATCCGGGATCTATCAAAGAAAAATTTAGGAATAGATGTAGAAAAGGGATTTGAGCCCGACTATCTTATTTCCGAAGATAAGAAAAAAGTAGTGAGCGAACTCAAATCGCTTGCAAAAAAAGCAGATACAGTTTGGCTTGCATCAGACGAAGATCGCGAAGGAGAAGCCATTGCATGGCACTTGCAAGAGGCACTCGGACTAAAACAAGATAAAGTAAAAAGAATTGTTTTCCACGAGATTACAAAAGATGCTATATTAAATGCTATCGAAAACCCAAGATCAATAGATATGAACTTGGTTATGGCCCAACAAGCAAGAAGAGTATTAGACCGTTTAGTAGGGTTTGAACTCTCTCCTGTGCTTTGGAAAAAAGTTAAGCCAAAGCTCTCTGCCGGTAGAGTCCAATCTGTTGCACTTAGGCTCATTGTAGAGAGAGAAAGAGATATTCAAAATTTTAGTGCAAAATCGCAATTTAAAATTGAGGGGCAGTTTCACCCTCAGGGAGAGGATCAAAAAACAGTAGTAAATGCCGAGATTTCTCACAGGTTCGATAAAGAAAAAGAGGCCCTAACTATTTTAGAAAAGAGCAAAGAAGCCTCCTTCAATATAGGGTCAATAGAAGAGAAAGAGAGTAAAAGAACACCTCCAGCTCCTTTCACTACATCTACTCTGCAACAAGAAGCCTCACGCAAACTGGGTTTTTCGCTTAATCAAACCATGAGAACTGCCCAAAATTTATATGAAGCAGGGCATATCACCTATATGCGTACCGATTCTGTAAATCTCTCTAAACTAGCAATAGGCACTGCTAAGCAAACTATCACAGAACTTTATGGAAAAGAATATTCAAAAACTAGGCAGTATGCCACCAAAAGTAAAGGAGCACAAGAGGCACACGAGGCTATCCGCCCCACTTTTATATCTAATATAAATATAGAAGCCTCTCCCCAAGAGAAAAAGCTTTACAATCTTATTTGGAAAAGAACAATTGCATCACAAATGTCTGATGCCAAAATCTTACGTACTCAAATCTCTATCATTAGCGACTCTTTGGAATACCCATTTATCGCAACTGCCGATAGAGTTGCCTTTGACGGATTTCTTAAGGTTTATATAGAGTCTAAAGACGAAGAGAACGAAGAAGAAGAGAAGGAGTTTTCACTTCCTCAACTCAGCAATGGGCTCTCTATGGATGCTATTAAAATAAAAGCAATAGAGAGATTTACTCAAAAGCCCCCACGTTATACCGAAGCAAGCTTAGTGAAAAAGCTTGAGGAGTTGGGAATTGGAAGGCCTTCTACTTATGCGCCTACTATCTCTACCATTACAGTAAGAGGTTATATTGTAAAAGATACTAGACCAGGAATAGAGAGAGACTATAGAGAAATTGTGCTCACAAAAGGCAAAATAACCTCTAAAACAAAAAAAGAGACATGGGGGGCAGAAAAATCTAAGTTATTTCCAGAGAACATTGGTATTCTAGTAAGTGATTTTCTTTTAGATCACTTCAAAGCAATTCTTGACTATAACTTTACTGCCAAAATTGAAGAGAGTTTCGATAAGGTTGCCGAGGGTAAACTTGTATGGAACCAGCTGATAGCAGATTTTTATGAACCATTTCACAAACAAGTAAACATTACCCTTGCCAAATCTAGGCCCACCAATGCCGAAAGGCTTTTAGGTACCGATCCTGCCACAGGTAAAAATATCTATGCACGAATTGGTCGATTTGGACCTCTCGCTCAAATGGGAGAGAGTGACGATCCCGAGAAAAAATTTATAAGCCTAGCAAAAGGGCAGCTAATAGAGACTATTACTATAGAAGAAGCCCTTAAACTATTTGAGCTTCCTAGGATTGTAGGATCTTACCAAGGAGAAGATATAATTTGCGCTATAGGCCGTTTTGGCCCATACTTAAGATATAAAGGTAAGTTTGTCTCCTTAGGAAAAGATAACGATCCATATAATATTGATCTAGAAAAAAGCATCGAGATTTTAAAAGAGCATGCCAAAAAAGAGGCCCAAAAATTAATTAAAAGTTTTCCAGAACTAGATGCAGAGGTGTTAAACGGTAGATTTGGACCCTATATTAGAAAGGATAAGAAAAATTTTAAAATCCCAAAAGGGACCGATCCTGCCACATTAAACCAAGATGCTGTTCTAGAGATTATAGAAAAATCGGCAAAGAAAGGCAAATCAAAGAAAAATGGGAAATAACTATCCTCTAGAAATAATACCTGCGGCAGCAATAAGTATTGCAATAGAGAGAACTCCTGCGCTTATAGTTGACACCTCGGGAAATAGCGCTATGGCAGGCTTTCTCCAAAAACTATATGCCCACTCTCAATACAAACTTTACTATACACGCCTAGGAAT
>JBAYBU010000078.1:0-6589 GCA_041669105.1 Bacteroidales bacterium
TAAGTCGATGATATTAATGACGCCTCATCTACAATAAAAACAGTATCTCTACTTTTATTCAAATCGAGTGTAAAGACTCCTACACCATCTTTTATAGACCTTTGCCTATAAATTTGCTTATGGATTGTAAAAGCCTTGCAACCAGTATAACCCGATAAAACTTTTGCTGCTCTACCTGTGGGAGCCATCAGTACAAACAATCTCGAGAACTCTTGTAACACTTTTACAAGAGCAGATAACGCCGAGGTTTTACCTGTACCAGCATAACCATTTATAAGCATCAAATCGTTTTCTGGTGTTTCGGTAATAAATGAAGCCAAAGCACTAAAAAGTGAGCTCTGGCATGTTGTAGGTTCAAAACCTAAGCCACTGTTTAATTTATCATAAAAATAATCTGCTACTGCCATCCTCTCTCCTTTATCTCCAACGGAATATTAAAAAAATCAACATTATAGAATAGATCTCAAGACGCCCTAGAAGCATCTCTACAGAGAGAAGCAACTTAGCCAAAATAGGAAAATGGGAGTAGTTTCCCAAAGAGCCTACGCTACCAAAACCAGGGCCTACATTACCCATACATGCTACAGAAGAAGTTAAAGAATCTTGCATATTAACTCCCGTTAAAGAGAGTAAAAGTGCAACTATAAATACTACCGTAATATAAAGAGCAATAAATAAGTTAACAGAATTTACTAAATCTTTATCTAGAGAGTTATTATTTATCTTTATTGATACAACTGCATTGGGATGTATCTGTTTTTTAAGTTGTGCTCGCACAGATAAGAAAAATATATAAACTCTATCGGCCTTGAGCCCTCCAGTGGTAGATCCCGAACAGGCACATTGAAAAGAGAAATAAATTAGTACAAGCATAGAAAATGATGGCCAAATAGATGAGTCAACTGTGGCAAATCCTGTTGTTGTTCCAATAGAAATAACCTGAAAGAAACCTTTTCTAAATGAAGTAGAGAAGTCCAAAGTAGCTCCTTCAAACCAAATATTCAATGAAACTACTATTCCACCAACCAATAACGACAATAAGTAAAACCTAACTATAGGAGACCTAAACAAGTTTTTAGATTTGCCCACGAGCAGAGAGTACAATAGTCCAAAATGGATCCCTGCCATCACCATAAACACCATCATAATGAGCTCTATAGAAAAAGAGTTAAACTGCATTATAGAAAAATTCTTAGTGCTAAAGCCACCTGTAGATATTGTGCTAAATGAATGGTTAATAGCATCAAAGAGATCCATTCCTGCTATACTAAGCAATATGGTCTGTAAAATTGTAAGACCTAAATAGACCGAAGCTATTATACGAATCGTTTGATTTACCTTAAACCTAAAATTCACTTTAGAGAGAGAGGAGATCTCCAATTTTGAGAGTCGCATCCTAAAGCTGCTCACAGATGGTAATACCAATAACATAAATACAACAACACCTAATCCTCCCAACCAGTGAGTAGAAGAGCGCCAAAAAAGCAATCCTTTAGGTACATTCTCTATATTTATAAGGGTGGTAGCCCCTGTTGTAGTGTAGCCCGAGACGCTCTCGAACCAAGAGTCTATAATTGTAAACTCCACCCCATAAAGAATATATGGTAACATCCCAAAAAGACAAGAGATAACCCAAGCAAACACAACTATTATAAACCCTTCTCTTATATTTATATCATGAGATTTAGTAACAAAAATAAGAGGGAACCCACCAACGAAAGATGTAATAATAGCGCTTATAAGTAGAGGAAAAAATGATGCATCAAAGCTATATATTGCAGATACTATTGCCGAAATGTACATAAAAAGAGCACTCAACAATAAAGCAAAAGCTATGTTCTTAGTTATAACCTTAAAATTCATGAATGTTTTTCACTTCTAAGTTTATCTCTTTAATCTCATAGTCATTGTCAAGCTCATAGTCATTGTCAAGCTCATAGTCATTATCAAGTTTAACAGAGCAGCTTTCTCTAAAATCTATATAATAAATGTAGTATAAGATTAAAGTGCAAATATAGATACAAAAATTAAGAGGATGCCACAAATCATAGATTTTGGCACCCTCTTAAAATACAATCTAACTAAAATACTATTTAACAGTATCCATATAAGCTAACATTTCCAGTATTTTGTTTGAATAACCCCACTCATTGTCATACCATGAAACTACTTTAACAAAGTGTTCATTAAGCATAATTCCTGCCTCGGCATCAAAAATTGAAGTGCGTGGGTCTGATATAAAGTCACTTGAAACTACTGCATCTTCTGTATATCCAAGAATCCCTTTAAGTTCTCCCTCTGATGCTTTTTTCATAGCAGCTTTAATCTCTTCGTAAGAGGTTGCTTTTTCTAAACGAACAGTGAGGTCTACAGCCGAAACGTTAACTGTAGGGACTCTAAATGACATACCTGTAAGTTTCCCATTCATCTCTGGTAAAACTTTACCTACTGCCTTTGCAGCACCTGTAGAAGAAGGAATAATATTCGCACCAGCTGCACGGCCACCTCTCCAATCTTTTGAAGATGGAGAATCTACCGTTTTTTGAGTACTTGTAACTGAGTGAACAGTTGTCATAAGACCTTCTAGAATACCAAAATTTTCATTAAGTACCTTTACTATCGGAGCTAAGCAGTTTGTAGTACAAGATGCATTTGAAGCAAATTGTTCGCCTTTATATTTTTTATGATTCACACCATATACAAACATTGGAGTGTCATCTTTTGATGGGGCAGACATTAGCACTCTTTTGGCACCTGCCTCAATATGTGCTTGGCACTTCTCCTTAGTAAGGAATAGTCCTGTAGATTCAATCACATAGTGAGCACCAATTGCACCCCAGTTAATATCGGCAGGATTTCTCTCTGAAGTTACTCTTATCGTAGAACCATTAACAACGAGCATACCATCTTTAACAGCTACTGTACCCTCAAATTTGCCGTGAACTGTATCATATTTTAGCATATATGCCATGTACTCTACATCTATAAGGTCATTTATTGCAACAACCTGAATATCGCTTCTCTGTTGAGCGGCACGAAAAACCAAACGGCCAATACGGCCGAAACCATTAATACCAACTTTAATTTTACTCATATCGAATCTATTTTTATTTGAATATCTTAGTGAAAAGTTCTCTTTTTATAAAAAAGCTAATGCGAAGTTAACAATTTTTGAAAAAAAACACTAATAAAACTCAATATAACAAGCAAAAAACCCACCAAAAAATGTTAACTTTGTGAAATACAAAAACACGAAACATTAAAAATAATGAGAAGAATCCTGATAACAAATGATGATGGAGTCAAATCTGTAGGTATAGGGTTTTTAACCGAAATGATGAAGCCTTACGGTGATATAACTGTAGTAGCTCCATTTGAACCTCAAAGCGGAATGTCTGCTGCTCTTACAATTGGGAAGCCTCTCCGTCTCACAGAGCTTAAGTCAGAAGAAGGGGTCAAAATATATGCTTGCTCGGGCACTCCGGCCGATTGTGTAAAAATGGCTATGAATAAAATATTCAACAATAAAGCCCCAGATATTTTGGTTTCGGGAATTAATCATGGATCAAACGCCTCTATTGGCTCTCTTTATTCTGGAACACTTGGTGCTGCTGCCGAAGGAACTCTCTATGGAATACCATCAATAGGGTTCTCTATAACTTCTCATGATCCTAACGCAAACTTTGAAGCCACAATGCATTTTGGCAAAAAAATAATTGATAATTTTCTTAAAAATCCTCCTAAACCTAATGTTTACCTAAATGTCAATTTCCCCACTGCTACAATAGAAGAAATCAAAGGGGTAAAATTCTCTAAACAGGGAAGTGGCCAATGGGTAAAAGAGTTTGAAGAGAGAAAAGATCCCTACGGTTTCCCTTATTTTTGGATGACTGGAGAGTTTCTCAATATTGAGCCCCAAGATGATTTAGCCGATCACAATTTAGTTGCAAATAATTACATTAGTATAGTCCCTCATAAAATAGACACAACCGACTACGAAGAACTTAATCGGCTAGGGAATATTTGGGAATTTTAGCCACTTTGGCATTGTAATTCAAAACAAAGGTAAATCATGAAATATTACATTATTGCAGGAGAGGCCTCTGGAGATTTGCATGGATCAAACCTCATGAAAGGCCTTAAAATTGCCGATCCTAATGCGGAGTTCCGTTTTTGGGGCGGAGATCTTATGTTAGAAGTGGGCGGCACATTGGTAAGGCATTTTAAAGAGACAGCAATAATGGGCTTTGTAGAAGTTCTGGGATCTCTTAAAAAAATAAGGGCCAATCTTTTGCTTTGTAAAAGAGATATAATTGAATATAAACCCGATGTTGTAATTCTTATAGACTATCCTGGTTTTAACTTTAGAATCGCTCGATTTGCCAAAAAAAATAAACTTAAAGTCTTTTATTACATCTCGCCAAAAGTTTGGGCATGGAAAGAGAGCCGTATAAAACATCTCAAAAATGATATAGATCAGCTTTTTATTATTTTTCCTTTCGAAATAAAGTATTTTAAAAAACATGGCATTAACGCAATATACAACGGAAATCCGCTTTTGGATTCAATAATGCAGCACAAATGCCAACAAGAAAATGAACAGCAGTTTAGAGATCGCATAGGAGTTTCTAACCAGCCCATAATAGGGCTTTTACCTGGCAGTAGATTAATGGAAATTAACTATTTAATGCCTCGCATGGTAAAACTAGAAAAAGAATTTCCAAATCATCTTTTTCTACTTGCAGCTGCTCCCTCTATTTCTGAGGAAGCTTATAAAAAACATCTCGAGGGAACAAACATAAAATACCTTCCTGGAGAGTCTTATGCTATAATGAAGCATGCTGCTGTAACGGTATTGGCATCGGGTACGGCAAGCCTAGAGGCAGCTCTGCTTAACTCGCCACAAGTGGTCTGTTACGGTGGCAATGAGATCTCATTTCAAATCGCAAAAAGATTAGTAAAAGTCAAATATGTTAGTCTTGTAAATCTCATACTTAACCAACCTCTCGTAAAAGAGTTACTTCAACACGACTGTACAACTTTTAAAATTACCCAAGAGGTGAAATCACTCCTCAATAACAAAAAAAGAGAACGTCTATTTAAAAAATATGATAAATTGCGCAAATTACTCGGAGGTAAAGGTGCTTCTGCTAAGGTAGCAGCTGCAATGATAAAAGAGTTGCAAAAATTAAAAGAGATGGAACGATACTACGCCACAATAAACTCTCCAATAGGTAAATTAAAGCTTACAGCTGGATATGATTCTCTGCTATCGGTTGAATATACAAAAGAGAGTAACATAGAGGAGTCAAAAAATTGTCCATCAATACTTTTACAGGCAAAAAAAGAGCTTAGTGAATATTTCAACAACAAAAGAACCAATTTTAATATTCCAATCAAACCTATAGGGACAGAGTTTCAACACAAAGTTTGGGAACAGCTCAAAGAGATTCCGTATGGTAACGTAAAAAGTTATGGCGATATTGCAAAACAGATTGGAGACAAAGATGCAAGCAGAGCTGTTGGAATGGCTTGTAAAATGAATCCTTTATTAATAATAATACCTTGTCATAGAATTGTGGGAGCAAACAATAAGCTCACTGGGTTCAATATTGGCTTAGATAAAAAACGCTTTTTATTAGACCACGAGAAAGCGTATGATACAGGAGAGATAAATCTATTTTCTAAAAATATCGATAATTAAGTTCTTATAGCATTATGAAAATTAAAGTAAGTAAATATCAAGGAGCAGGCAATGACTTCATTATCATAGATAATAGAGATGGTAAAATTGATTTGACAACCGAACAAATAAAATTTTTATGTGACAGACGATTCGGAGTTGGCGCCGATGGGTTAATGTATCTTAATGCCAGTGAGAAGTATGATTTTTCAATGGCTTTTTTTAATTCAGATGGACTTCCAGGAACTATGTGTGGTAATGGTGGTAGATGTCTTGTCTCATTTGCGTCTCATCTTGGCATAAAGCGCTATAAATTTGACGCTCCAGACGGAGAACATATAGGAAGAGTGTTAAAATACTCATCGCATACCTCCGAAGTAGAAATAGGAATGATAGATGTAACAGGTGTTAAAGAGCACTCTCCTAAAAGTTTTTTTCTAAATACTGGCTCTCCTCATCTTGTGATGTTTGTAGACAATCTTCCAGATTATGATGTGCTTGGGCAAGGTAAATTGTGGAGAAATCACCCTGTTTTCCCTGGAGGCACTAATGTAAACTTTGTTCAAGGCAACTGGGGTAAAGATTCTGCAGGTTGGAGCCACTCTCTTAAATCAGGAAGTAATTTGGAATTATCTATTAGAACATATGAGCGGGGAGTAGAAGATGAGACCTTTGCGTGTGGCACAGGTGTTACAGCCTCGGCAATAGCATATCATAAGCTTCTAAATAATAATTATAAAACCAGATTTGGAAAAGAAGACTCCTATCCTGTCAATATCAAAGCAAAGGTTAAAACTCTTGGTGGCAATCTCGAGGTGAATTTTAAGTATCAGGGTAATAGTAAATATACCAATATAATGCTTAAAGGGCCTGCTACATTTGTTTTTGAATGTGAAATTAAAATAA
>JBAYBU010000079.1:0-6556 GCA_041669105.1 Bacteroidales bacterium
GCCGGGTAGCTACGTGCGGTTTAGATAAGCGCTGAAAGCATCTAAGCGCGAAGCTAGCCCCAAGATGAGACTTCCCTTGAGGGTCGTGGGAGACTACCACGTCGATAGGCTGCAGGTGTAAAGACAGCAATGTCAAAGCCGAGCAGTACTAATAACCCGATAGGCTTCTTATTACAGAATGAAGCAAGCTAAACTTTTGCAAAAGTGTTTAGAACTACATCATAGAACAGATACTTTACCTCTACATCTCTCTCTTTACTATATACGCGTTTTCTTTAGAGCATGTTACGACATCTCTAGAGAGTAATAACGCCGCTAATTTAAGGTGGCTATAGCGACGGGGCACCACCTCTTCCCATACCGAACAGAGAAGTTAAGCCCGTTTGCGCCGATGGTACTGCTATACCAAGTGGGAGAGTAGGTAGCCGCCATACTTAAATAAAAGCCCGATGATCTTTCATCGGGCTTTTTTTCGTGTTTACCTCGCCGTCTGAGGCATGGAAAATATTTGTGTTTGAAACCTTTACATTAGACCTTACAAATAACTGATATAACAAAAGTGTTAATCGAATTATAATTTCAACATCAAGATTTTCAAACCTCAGAATTATGGATTATATTTAAGTTTTTAAATTGATAAAACTAAACCTAAAAAATGAAACTAAATCTTAAATCTCTTACAAGAAGTCTCTGCATAATAATTGCTTCTTTACTGCTGACATCTGTCTCATATGGACAAATTAATCTTGATAAATTTAATACTATTGATAGCCTTTTTATTGAGTGGAATAGCCCTAATCATCCTGGCGGGTCAGTAGGTGTGGCATTTAAAGGAGTGCCTATATTTACTAAAGCTTATGGGCTAGCCGATATGGGGTATCTAATTCCGAATAATTATGGTACAAGTTTCAATATAGCTTCTGTTTCAAAACAATTCACAGCTATGGGGATAGTGAAGCTCCATCTGCAGGGGAAGCTTAATATAGACGATGATATAAGAGAGTATCTGCCCGAATTGCCTGACTTTGGACATAAAATAAGTTTTAGACATATGCTACATCATACTAGTGGATTACGTAGCTTACACACCCTTTTTTCCCTTGCAGGCTGGAGGAAGGATGATATGAGAAACAATGATGACCTGTTGAGATTTATGAAAATGCAACAGGATCTCAATTTTGAACCTGGTTCTGAGTATATGTACTGTAATTCAGGCTATATTTTAGCTGCTATAGTGGTAGAAAGGATTACTGGTGAGAGCTTTGCTGACTGGATGAGTGAAAATATTTTTAAACCTCTAAGACTTTATGAAACGTATGTTGAAGATATATATAATAATATAGTACATAATTATGCAACATCGTATAGCGGGACACTAAAAAGAGGGTTTCTTAAAGAAGTGGAATTTTGGGCTTATACTGGCTCAGGAAATATTCATTCTACCTCAAACGAACTTTTGAAATGGATGAGATATTATTATAAGCCACCCACGGGGTGGGAAGAGGCGTTTTCAATGATGCTCACTGTTGACCCGCTCACTAATGAAAAAATCAACAATTACGCTTTTGGCGTAAATGTGAATAAGTACAATAATGAAAAATGGATTCACCATGGTGGTTCAATCGGTGGGTTCAGAGCTTATGCAGCTGCTTTTCCAGAACACGAAATTGATATTGTGATTCTTACCAATTTCTCTACATCCGATCCTGCCGAAAAAGTAAAAAAAATAGCAGATATTCTGTTAGATAAGAAAATATTAGAAAGGCCTCTGATTAGTTACCAATTAAAAAAAATAGATACAAAGTTCTTTACTAAATATTTAGGCGCTTTTGAGACAGAAAACTCTCCTGACAAATTGTTTGAGCTATCTAGGCGTGGAGATACCCTGTTATATAGATATAGTGGTGAAAAAGAGACAAGATTATATTCTGCGAACGACTCCATTTTATTTAATAATAATAAAAAAATACAGATTACTCTTATTAATGCAATACCAGAGAGAGTAATTATTATGAGTGATGGAAAAAAGAGTATTTGGGAAAAAACACAAAAACACATCCCAGATACAAAGGAGCTTAAAACTATATCAGGAAATTACTGGTCTCCTGAACTTGAAACCCAATATAAGTTTTATTTACAAAGTGGTAAGTTATATGGCTTCCATCCTCGTCATGGATCTTTTGATGTGGAGTGTGTTACAAAGGATATATTTATTTCTAATAGTGATTTTATTAAAAAAATCCAGATAATAAGAAAAGGGAATAAAGTGATTGGAATGAGAGTAACCAACTCAAGGGTGAGAGATTTATGGTTAAAAAAAACAGTTGATAAATAATTCCCAATTATTCAAGAAATATTTTTTTTATTTCTTGTTATTGCTATTTGCTTTTACTAAAATATATTTATTAAAATTATTTTTAATAAAAAATACAGACTCCAATGAATAAAATATTAATTATACCTATTTCAATTTTACTTTTATTTTCCTGTAACAATATAAATAAGACTGATACTAAAGTTTTTAAAATTGGAGCTGCGGTTTTCTCTCATGAAACATGTACTTTCTGTCCGCGCGAAACGGGCATAAAAGAATTTGAATACTATGGACCCCCGCTTAAGGGGAATGATGTTTTAAGTGAAGGCGCATATATAAAAGGATTTGCTAACCGGATGAAAGAATACGATAATGTCATACTGGAAGGCATAACATCGCCTCGCGATGCACTCGGAGGATCCTCTGGTAGCTGGATAACAACAGAAGCATTTGACAAATACACTGGGTTAATGCAGGATGATATTAGAGCAAATGGACCTTATGATGGAATATATCTGTCACTTCATGGCGGTATGGCAGTAACCGGAGTACTCAAACCTGAAGCAGAAATAGTGAGAAGGATTCGTAAAGTTGCTGGTGACATCCCTATTATCGTAACACTTGACCTTCATGCAAATGAAGACCATGAACTATCTGATGTGGCTACTGCCGTGATAATAGTTAAGAGATTCCCTCATTACGACTCGCACTATCAGGGAGAAAGAGCAGCTAGGCTTATGGTCAATATTCTCAAAGGTGATTATAAACCAGTAATGTCAACTAGAAAACCAGGAGTTATAACACCAAGTGTTTATCAGGGCACAGGAGTGTCTCCTGCTATGGAAATTATGGAAAGAGCTAGGCGATGGGAAGACCGTATACCTGGTACGTATGTTTCTGTGGCTTTTGGTTTTGCTTATGCTGATGTTCCAGACGTTGGAGCAACAGTTATGGTAGTTACTAACGATGATCAAAAACTGGCAGATCAGATAGCTGATGATATGAATGAATATATTTGGAGAGTAAGAAAGGAATTTGCGGGTAAAAAACTTCCTGGCCCTGCAGAAGGAGTGAGCCTTAGCATTAGTGCTGCAAAAAAAGGTAAAACACCAGTGATAATAGCCGATCATAGCGACAGAACAGGTAATTCAACTCACATAATGGCGGAGCTAATAAAACAAGGCGCAAAAAATTTTTGCATAGCAACTTTGGCAGATAAAAAGCTTATTGACCGATTGGAAGAATTAGATACAAAGACAGGGGATAAAATTATAGTAATGGTTGGAGGCTACGCTGATGAGTATGCAGGTACGCCTGTTGAAATAAAAGGCACGCTTGAGTACTTTGATAAGTACAGTAAATTCAATAAAATAGCAGTTGTAAAATTTGGTAATAATAATACTGTAATTATTACACCGGAGCTACATCAGGTAATGACTACAGATATACTCAAGTTTTTAAAACTTGATATTAAAAACATTGATATTCTCTTGCTTAAATCGAGGGTTCACTTCAGACGTGGTTTTTATGAGACTGGAATTGCAGGAGCTATCTTTGAGGTAGATGCCCCAGGGCTCGGACCTGCAGATCTTACAGCTATCCCTTACAAAAATATACCTAAAAATATATATCCTATTTATCGTAAAGACTGATAAATAAGTTATTGTTTAAATTATTTGTAATTTTATTGATTAGTTAAATTATTATAAATATATACAGTAACCGTTTGAGGAAGATAGTTGTATTGAACTATTAAAAAAATAGTGATATGATAGTAGATATAAGAGAAGCTGAGCTCAAAGATATTGAGCGCATCGTTGGTTTTCAAAAAGAGATGGCGCTAGAGACAGAAAATTTAGACCTAAATAGAGATGTTCTATTGAAAGGAGTTACTGCTGCACTTGAAGATCGATCCAAGGCTACCTATTTTATTGCAGAACAAGAGGGGGAACTCATTAGTATGCTCATGATTACAAAAGAGTGGAGTGATTGGAGAAATGGATGGGTTTGGTGGATTCAATCTGTCTATACCAAGCCTGGATTCAGAAGAATGGGTATTTACACATTGCTTTATGAGCATATAAAAAATCTTGTTATTAAATCTCACAATACAATGGGGCTCCGTTTATACGTAGATAAAAGAAATATTCGTGCTCAATCTTTATACGACTCTTTAGGTATGACTGGAGAACACTACACAACCTACGAATGGATGAAGGAATGATTTTTAAAATAAATAAAAAATTCTCTAAAGTATTTGCCTCTGTTTTTGGAATAGGTATTATTATGGCATCTTATTACGTAGGTGAGTTGCTGAGCTATCTTATAGCAGGTTTTATCTCTCCGGCGGTAATGGGAATGCTGGTTCTTTTTGGTCTGCTTAAATCTGGACTTATAAAGCCTTCATGGGTTGAGTTGGTATCTAATTTCTTACTTGATAATTTAATGCTCTTTTTTATTCCGGCTACAGCAGGAGTTGCATTGGTCCCTTTTATCACCATGAAAGAGCAGGCTGCTGCCATACTTATTTCGGTAATAGTAAGTTCTTTTTTAGTGTTACGGATTGTAGGCTCCATTATTGAAAAATTTGAGATTAAAAAAGAAAATTAATGATAAGCCTGCTATAGAGCATGATAAATCCACTGCTAGAAATATTATTTATTTTGCTTACTGTAACTGCCTACATAGTTGGTAAGTTTATTTATAAAAAAAGTAAAATTATGTTGTTACACACTATAATAGTGGCAACAGCTTTTGTGATTTTATTTTTTGAACTTAGCGGTAATAGCATTAAAATCTATGAGCAAAACACCAAAATAATTAGGTATACTCTTAATTTATCGGTCGTTGCATTTGGTTTTTTGTTGTATAAAAATTATGATATTATTAAGAGCCGAGGTCTTTCTATTTTTGCTGCTACTTTTATTGGAAGTTTAGTTTCTGTTGTATCTGTAGGTTTAATCTCAATTATACTTGGAGCCGATATAGAGATGATTATAACTTTGCTTCCCAAATCTATTACTACTCCAATTGCAATAGGTTTGAGCGAACAGACTGGAGGAGTGGTTTATTTAACAGCAGTGGTTGTGACTTTAGCAGGGATCTTTGGAGCAATTGTAGGCCCTTGGTTTTTAAAAATAGTTGGTATAAGATCGAAAATTGCAATTGGACTCTCCTTGGGCTCAGCAGCTCATGGTATTGGAACAGCAAAAGCACTGGAGATAGGAGCATTAGAAGGGGCAGTAGGAGGGTTAGCAATTGCCTTAATGGGTCTATTTACATCTGTTCTTATTCCCATTGCCGTGCCTATTATTAGAGTCTTTGTTATTTAAAATTACTTTAGAGTTATAAAGTCATTATGGAAGAAGCTAAGAAGCCTTTTGCTTATTCTTGTTTCTATAGTAACATCAGATAGGTATATCTCTAGATATCTATAATAGGGCAAAGGATGTGATATAATCAAAAATGGTCGTTAAGTAACAGTTACTTGACGACCATTTTTATTTAATGAAGAAGAATTAATTAACGCTTTTAAAACTTCTTATTCTTAAGTTACTATAAGATAACTTACTAGTGTGACCTTAAGATAGCTTATGAATTGCTAATCCACTTCTTAATTTAGGTTCGAACCATGTGGTTTTTGGAGGCATAATATTTCCAGTGTCGGCAATATCTATAAGTTGTTTCATTGAGACAGCATATAAAGCAAATGCTGCAGCCATCTCTCCGGAATCTACTCTTTTACTAAGCTCGGCCAAACCTCTAATGCCACCCACAAAATCTATACGTGTAGAAGTTCTAAGATCTTTAATGTCTAGTATTTTATCGAAAACAAGATTTGAAAGAACAGTTACATCAAGAACTCCTATAGGGTCGTTATCGTTGTATGTTCCTTTTTTTGCTGTTAATGAATACCATTCACTATCTATATACATAGAGAAGTTATGCAGAGTATTTGGTCTGTAAATCTCCTTCCCTTTTTTTTCTACAATAAAATCATTTTCTAATTTAGAGATGAATTCTTTAGAAGTGAGTCCATTAAGGTCTTTTACAACTCTATTGTAATCGATAATTTTAAGGTGACTCTCGGGAAATACTACTGCCATGAAAAAGTTATACTCCTCTTTACCTGTGTGTGAAGGGTTGTTTTTCCTTTTCTCTTCGCCTACAAGAGCTGCAGCTGCAGTTCTATGATGGCCATCGGCAACGTAAAATGCTGGTATAGAAGCAAAAATCTCTGTA
>JBAYBU010000080.1:0-6497 GCA_041669105.1 Bacteroidales bacterium
CCCAACGTATCTTACAAAGTTTATACAACCCAGGGAGAAATTATGGATGTTCATAACCCCTCTGGACTTCCTGCCCCTACTCTGATAGACTACATAGAGGAACCATATATAAGAGCTCAAATTATCTCTAAATCGGAATATTTTGGAGTGATAATGAAGTTGTGCATGGATAAAAGAGGAACCTTGATAAGTCAAAATTTCCTTACCAGCGAGAGAGTAGAGCTAAATTATGACATGCCGCTTGCCGAGATTGTTTTTGACTTTTATGATAAGCTTAAATCGGTCTCTAGAGGTTACGCTTCATTTGACTACCATGTAACGGGTTATAGAAAATCGGTATTGGTTAAACTAGATATCCTTCTAAATGGAGAGCAGGTAGATGCGCTTTCGAGTCTTATTTACCAAGACCACGCCTACGATTTTGGCCGCCGTATGTGCGAAAAATTAAAAGAGCTTATACCACGCCAACAATTTGACATTGCTATTCAAGCAGCTATAGGTGCAAAAATTATTGCCCGCGAAACAGTTAAAGCAGTACGTAAAGATGTTACAGCCAAATGTTATGGAGGCGACATATCTAGGAAACGTAAATTATTAGATAAACAGAAGAAGGGTAAAAAGCGTATGCGTCAAGTAGGTAACGTAGAGGTTCCCCAAAGTGCCTTTATGGCCGTTCTTAAGCTTGACTAAAATTTTTCTCACAACATTGCTGTTGGTGAGCTTTTTCGTGAATACAAAAGTAATGAGTATTTAATTAAAAAAGAGGCTACATATTTTTTATGCAGCCCCTTTTTTAATAGGTACTTTAGGATAAAATCTTTAAAGATTTTGTCCGATTTCAGTAAAGAAAATTACTCTCTAAATTTTGCAAATTCGATGTCGTTTTGTGAACGTACTTTAAGAGCCTCGTCTTTGTAAACAGCTTCTAAATGTTTTGCTACGTCGCTCATGTTTCCTTTGCGAGCCGCAATAATAGCTCTCATGTAAGCAGCACGAGGGCATTCGCGAGTAACTACTCCAGATGCTTTATCAAGTTGGTTTGTAAGTATGTATGCAAGGCCTTCGTTACCTTTCCCGGAGCCAGCAAGCTTGTCTGCAGCCACTTTATAGTTACCGTTAAGAATATCTATAATTGCAGAGTTATGCTTTGCTTCTTCTAATGAGGATTTTGCAAACATTTGAGCAGCAGATACATAATCCTCTTCACGAAGAGCAACTACACCAGCATTGTTGTAATAGTATGGAGAGGTTTTGTCTTTAATTTTTGCAAGAGCTACTTTAGCATCACTTAACTTATTATTTGATAGTGCCTCTGCTGCCAAGTTGTTGTAACCACGGTCGCTATTAAATTTGTCTCCAGCTTTTTTGTAAAGCATTGCTTTTGTGTCATAATCTTCAACAAGGGTAGCAGTGTAAAGAAGAGCCTCTTTATCCATGATTTCTACATTTGAAGATGCAAGAGCAACAAGTTCTTGATCATTATAGTTAGTGTAATCTACATTGGCAATCATTCTTGCTCTTCTAAGTTCTGGAAGAATCTTTTCGGCCAAAGTTTTGAATACCATAGACATGTTTTTAATTTCTCTCTCACGAACAGCAGGATCGCTGTACATAGAAAGAACACGTAGGATAAGCTCCTTGTCTTGAATATTAGATGCAGCTACTAATTCTTGGAAACCTTCCCAGTCTTCAGCTACTGTTGTAACATTTACAGGAGCTACTGTAGCTAAGTTTACAGAACCTGTATGTGTAGTTATAGCTGTAGAGGATGCACGAGAAACATTTTTAGTTACTTTATCAAAAGCTTGTTTTGCAGTCTCTCCACGTTTACCAGAAAGATTGGTGTTAAGAGTTAAAGGGCCGTCTGGCGAAGCATAGGCTACGATATCGGTACTTTTAACTTGGCGACGTTCGTCATTTTCTATTTTTATAAGAAAATCTTCGAACTCTTTGATTTCGGTTTTAGTTAGTTCTTTAGGGCGAACAATATGGCTGTTGATAGTGTAAAGAATTTGAGTCTCTTTCTTTTCACGAATAACTTTTTGATATTCATTTGGAGCAATAGCTGATGCTCCGCCTGTACCAACCAGTTTGTAAGTTATGTTAGCACCATCGGCAAGCTTGTATGGTGCAGGGAAATCATACTTTTTAAGTTTGTTCCATACTGCAACTCTAAGTTCTAGATGAGATTTTTCCATACCAGGCTTGTAGGCAAATTTAACTGTATTGCTAGCGTTACCACCTGTCAGATAGATGGGCTTAAAGTTATCAGTTATTTTTTCACCTTGAAGCTTAAATGTAGGGGCTGCTACTTCTCCACCTTGATATACCAGTACTGGAACAACTTCCAAAATTGCTCTAGGGTGGAAATACTTCTCTGGGAAGTTCATTGTGTAAGTTGCAGTTATTTCATTTGCAACTACTTCTAAAATTTGCGGATTGCATTCAACAGTTACCAGCTGAGCATCTTTTGCCATTTTAGAAGGGTTGCTGCAAGATGCCATCGTTACTCCAACAATAGCAACTGCTAAAATTTTTAACAGGTTTTTTTTCATTCTAAGTGTATTTATTAGTTATAATCAGTAATTTTTAAATGCCGCTTAGTGCAAATATATAAAAAAATAAAAACTATTTGTATATAATCCCTTTATATTATGCCGTTAGCTTTAAATTTTTCAATATCCTGTGGGGTGTCTACAGAATAAGATTCAAATGTAGTTTTACATACACAAATTTTGATCTCATTTTCTAACCAACGCAGCTGTTCTAGGTTTTCGGCCATCTCAAGAAGAGAAGGAGCCATATTTGCAACTTCAATAAGAGTTTCGCGTTTGTAGCCATAAAGGCCTATATGTTTATAATAGGTGTTGTTCTCTAACCATTTATCTAAGGGAAAATCTCTTAAATAGGGTATAGGGGTGCGACTAAAATAGAGAGCACGGTTATCTTTTCCTAAAACAACTTTTGATATATCTGGCGAAAACAGATCATCGTAATTAGTGATTTTTTTTACTAATGTGGCAATCTCGGTTTGTGGATTGTTAAAACAATTTGATAACTCTTTAAGTTGCTCTGGTTTAATAAATGGCTCGTCGCCTTGTATATTAATTACATATTTGCAATGTATACCACGGAGTTTTTCTATTTGACTCATTGCTTCAAAAACTCTGCTAGTGCCATTTTGATGATTAATTTGAGTCATTATCACTCTCCCACCAAAATTAGTAACAGCTTCAAAAATACGATTATCATCTGTTGCAACATATACATTCTCAAATGCTTTGCTGCTCTGTTCGTATACTCTCTCTATCATCGTTTTCCCAGATATCATTGCAAGTGGCTTACCAGGAAAACGTGTAGATGCATATCTTGCAGGTATAATAGCTAAATATTCCATATTCTAAAAGTTTAATTTTACAAAGGTATAAATTTTATCTATTTTTGTGTGTTATGAGTTTAAGATCAATTAAGCAGAGATTCGATATTATTGGAGACAATCCAGTTCTTGATAGGGCTTTGGAGATTGCTATGCAAGTTGCTAGTACAGATCTTTCTGTACTTGTAACGGGCGAGAGTGGAGTTGGCAAAGAGGTTGTTCCGCAGATTATACATATAAAAAGTCCTAGAAAACACAACCAATATATAGCGGTAAATTGTGGGGCAATTCCAGAAGGCACAATCGATTCCGAACTTTTTGGCCACGAAAAAGGCTCATTTACGGGTGCTTTTGAAACACGTATGGGGTATTTTGAAGTTGCCGACGGTGGGACACTCTTTCTTGACGAGGTGGCAGAGCTCCCTCTCTCTACGCAAGTTAGACTTTTGAGAGTGATACAGTCTGGTGAATTTATTAAAGTGGGCTCCTCTAAGGTTCAAAAAACCGATGTAAGAGTGATTGCGGCCACTAATATAAATCTTATAAGAGCAATAGGTTTAGGAAAATTTAGAGAAGATCTCTATTACCGCTTAAACACTGTTCCCATTACAATACCCCCGTTAAGAGAACGCCGTGGAGATATTCATCTTCTCTTTAAAAAATTTGCATTAGACTTTGCAGATAAATACAATATGCCTGCTATAAGGCTAACTCCCGATGCTGTCGCTTTATTAGAGGGTTTTCGCTGGCCCGGTAATGTGAGACAACTAAAGAGTATTGCCGAGCAAATTTCTGTTATAGAGCATAATAGGCTTATAGGGCATGAGATATTAGAGAAATATCTACCCCAAGACACTCCAAGCCGGTTGCCAGTTAGAACCGAGGGACACGGTGCAGACTATCTTTCAGATAGGGATATCATTTTTAAAGTGTTGTATCAACTTAGGCAAGAGGTAGAAGAACTCAAGCAAAGGGTAAGCAGGGAGAGTGCAAGATCGGCTTCTAGATTATCTTCTAGCAAGGAGCTTTCGAATAGTATAGAAGAGACAGCTGTAGTAGATTACGAACCCGATAACGATGAGGTTGAGAGCGATCCTAAAGATGATGTTGAGACAACACTATCTTTACAAAAAGTAAATGAAGATCTTATAAGAAGGGCTTTAGAAAAACATAATGGAAAAAGGAGGCCGGCTTCTATAGAATTGGGAATCTCTGAAAGGACTCTCTATAGAAAAATAAAAGAGTTAAATTTGAATTTATGAAAAAATTATATAGTCTAATATTTTCGGTTGTTCCGTTTGTGGCTACACTTTTATTACTTACAAATTGTGGAATTTACTCTTTTTCTGGTACTTCTATTCAGCCTGATATTAATTCAATAACTGTCTATAATATTGAAAATAGAGCTATGAGAATAAACCCTTCTTTAAGCAATAGCTTAACAGAGGGATTAAAAGATAAATATAGAAGGCTCACCAAGCTTAACTTTATGAATGACGGGGGAGACCTTATTGTAGAGGGACAAATAACAGGTTATGAAACTACTTCGATTTCTGTTACCGCACAAGAAGTGGCTGCACAAAATAGGTTAAGCGTAACGTTAAAGATTGTTTTTACAAATACAAAATATCCAGAAGATAATTTTGAAAAAAATTATGCTGCATTTGAAGATTATCCTTCTACTTCTTCTTTAGATGCTGTAGAGGCAAGGCTTGTAGAGAGTATTATAGAAAAATTAATAGAACAGATTTTTAACGATACTGTTGCAAATTGGTAAATTATGTCTGAATTCGGCTTATCTGCAAATGAAAAAATTATTACAAGATATCCCTGGTATAGCATTGGCTACTTGGATATATACGAATATATATGTAATCAAGATAGAGAGAGCTCCGATATCTATTTGCAAAGAGCTGCGCTTAGAGTCTATTCTAGAGAGAAGCTTTACCACATTTACAACTCTGTAATTGAAAATGGAGCAATAGATTTGGTTGCAGAGGCTAAGCCCAAAGTTACTTTAGATACTGTCTCTACTTCACACAATTTAGAAGAGATTGTTTTAGAAGAGATTATAGATTTTGTACCCGAAAATATGCCACGTTTTGTGCTTGCTGGAGGAGACTATTTTAGCCGAAAAGATTTTGATTTGGTTGAGCTAGATAAATCTAAACCACTTGATAATTTTATTGCCGAGAAACCTACGTTACTAAGATCTATAGTTAAAGGAGAAAGAGCAGAATCTTCACCTATAAATGAGATAGACACATCAGAGCTTTTTGACGATGCCTCTTTCTATACAGAAACACTTGCCTCTATCTATACAGAGCAAGGTTTTCATAAGAGAGCACTAGATGTATATGCAAAATTAATTTTGCTATATCCAGAAAAAAGTAGTTACTTTGCGACCCTTGTAAAAGGATTAAAAGAAAAACATAAAATATAATATCATGTATACAGTAATAGCTATTCTTATTGTCATAGCCAGTATATTATTAACAATAGTTGTTTTGGTTCAAAATTCAAAAGGTGGTGGCCTTGCTGCTAATTTTGCTTCGGGTAATCAAACTTTTGGAGTTAGACAAACCTCCGATTTTTTGGAGAAGGCAACATGGACTTTGGCAATTTCTATATTAGTTCTTTGTGTTTTGGCAACAGCATTTGTCTCTACAGGAAATAGCCAAAAGCAAAATAGTATTCAGGAGAGAATAGAGAGTTCTGCTCCATTGCAAGGGCAACCTGAGTTTCCAACAGCTCCTGCACCTTCAAACGAATTACCAGGCGCAACAGAAAATTAATTTTAGAATTTTTATTGCACTATATGAGCTCATTACTTAAGTAATGAGTTTTTTTTATGAAATTTAAGTACTATGTGTTGCAAGGTATTAAAATTATTAGGTATATTTGCACTACCTAATTCTATAAGATATTAATTAGGTGAAATTAGAATTAACAATTAATTTCTAAAACGGATTAATATGAAAAAAGTAGTTACTGTAGGTATAGGCGGTAAAAGTTTTGTAATGGACCACGATGCCTACCAAAAATTGAGTCTCTATCTTACTAAATTTAAGCAGAGGACTCAAATGGGAGTACAAACTTCCGATGTAATGGAAGATTTAGA
>JBAYBU010000081.1:0-6460 GCA_041669105.1 Bacteroidales bacterium
ATAATCCCTGAATACCAAAAGAGTAGCCTAACTCAGAATGAATAATCTTTTTATCGGGAAGCCACAACCCCTTTAAATAGAGAGATTCAATATAGAGTGCGCTATTGAGAAATGGTAGATAATTTAAAAATATATACCCGCTTCTAAACTCGGCATTATATCTTACCCACTCATTGGGTGTAGAGTAAAGATATGGATTAGCCAGCATTAAATCCCAAGTAAAACTCTTCTCTGTAAGCAATATATCAGACGCTCTAAAGTGATTGTAATTATCTAAGTAAATATTTTTTTTATTATAAAAGGTTCCAACTTGAGCGTTGTATATCAAGTTTGAATAGAGCCCAGTTTTAACTCTTTGAGCTAAAGAGAAAGAAACCATTGCCCAGTTAGAAAAAGCAGGATCACTATTAGGTAAAGTACCTTTAAGATTGAGTGAAAATGTTGGCCAGGTACTTTTTACATATACTTTACGCCCTTTTACTATTTTATAGTAATAGTGAGGAGTAAAACGTAAAGTTACTGAATATTCTAAGTTTTTATGCGCCTGCTGTTCAACTTCATAGATGTTAATAGGTCTATTAGATTGAGGCTGTTTGCGTGAGAGTGTTTTTATATTGCCATTTTCTAATGGCTCCACGCTACTGTAAGAGAGCATAACTTCCAAATTTAGCCCAGTTATAATATCGATCGAATTTCCAGCTTGGAGCCAGCGAGCAGATAGATATTTTTTTGGATTTTGAGCAAACAGAAAAGATGCATAAGAGCTAACAAAGTCTGATACAGGAGAGCTGTTACTTATATCGCGGCTAAAGTCACCTACACTTAAAAAAGCTTTTCCTAACTTTAAAGGGCTGTAATTAAAAAGGGCATCTACCTGCCACATCATTTTTCTCCTATAAGTAGAATAGTAGAGAGAGGGCTCAATAATCAAGGTCTTATTCTCTCTAAATTTATACGAACCATACAGATTTTGACCCAACCAATATCCGTCGGTAAAAGAGAAACCGCCAATTACTCTAGAGAGACCTCCATATCCAAGAGTGAGCTTTTTATTCACCTTATAACGGGCATCAAACATTACTTTATCTAAAATTTTATTACCAGTAGTTCTATCAACTAATCTTGCCGCCTCTTCGTCAAAAACCTTGTCGAACTCCTTCTTTAAACTATCGGCCTCTTTATATGAGTTAATTTCTTGTGGTTGTAATGGTACAACTCTGATGTCGGTCCAATAACTACTATCACGTTTTATAGCCATAGAGTCAACAACTCGTTTTATAGAAGAATCTCTTTTAAGCTCATAGGCTTTTTCTCTTTTTACAGGTTTCTCTTTTTGCGCTCTCTTTTCCTCAATAATTTTAACACTTTTTTTTGCAAACAAACGAGCTTCTCGAGTGCTTTTGATACTATCAGGAGTAGCAATCTGAGCCAGTGAAATATTAGTTTCTCCCTTATTTACAGAAAGATAAGAGACAGAAGAGCTATAATAGCCAGTTGCCTTTACTCCCATTACAGAGATATCTAAATCCATGGAGTAAGAAGTGGGCATCATTATTTGAGGCGCTATTTCATTAAAATTAACCTTTAGCTCTATGTTTACTCCAGTCTCTCTTATTAAAAAATGAGCACATGTTACATTCCATAAATCATCGGCTATATAAATGTGTCCCGAAACTAATTTTGAATCTCCTCTTTTTGGAGTAATCCGTATCTTATTTATAATCCTGTTCTCCTCTTTACATATACCTTCATAAATAAAATTATAATAGTTAAAAGCCTCTGGTGCCAAAGGAGAGAGTTTACCATAAAACATTCTATCATAAATCGATGCTGTATTAACACCAGAGATATCTGCAGGATTAATCTCGGCTGGTACGGTACTAGAAAAAGCTTTTATAGTCTCGTTGTATTGATCTGGCCAATCAAAGTCTAATGCAGAGTGCGACTCTAAAACAAAAGTTTTATTAAGAACAAGATTTGTCTTTTTTTTTCCTGCCTGCAATTTGAGAATAGCTGGTAATTTAGTAATTATAACATTGCCTTTGGTGTATACCATAGATTGGTAGTTTCTCACCTGTTGTTTATGATAAGGTGCTCGGGCAATGGCATTACGCATAATAAAAAAAGATCTATCTTCCTTTCCCACTTTAATGTAAACATCAGAAAGCTGGTATATTTCGTCTTCTAAAACTATTGTTTTATTAATATTTTTAGAACTCATTTCTAAAGAAAATTTTTTCTTTTTATAGCCCAAAGAAGAGACTTCGCAGTTATACTTGCCTGGTTTTAGTGAAATTCTAAAACGCCCCTCTGTATCTGTAGCTGCTCCAGTAGCAATCTCGCGTATATAAATAGTAGCATAAGGTACCGGTATCCCACGGGCATCAAGTACAGTGCCGCTGAAAACAGCGGCACTAATATGAGCCGCAAAAAAGAGTGCAGCAATAACAAAAAAAACACGCTTCTTCAAACAATATCTATTCTAATAATTTAATCTACTTCAAATTCAGTTAATGAAATTACCACTCATTCATGTGTAATTTTTCTTTTTTCCACTTATCCTTTGGCGTTTGCTCTCCCTTTGGATAACCTATAGGGATAGCACATAAAGGACGGTAAGGAGAAGGGATAGAGAAAGCCGAGGCAATCGCATCCATTCTATCCTCGTATGGATAACCCGCTGTCCATACTGCTCCTAAGCCAATTGACTCGGCAGCAAGTAATATATTTTGAGCAGCAGCAGAGCAATCCAAAAACCAATAGGGCGATGTTTCGGGGTTTCCAATAATAACTATTAATGCTTGAGCATCTTTCATCATAAGACCATAGGGCAACTTAGATGAGAGCTCTACCATTTTAGCTTTATCCTGTATAACAAGGAACTCCCAAGGTTGTCTGTTCATGCCTGTTGGTGCTGCCATCCCTGCTTTTACCAACAAGACTAAATCATCATTAGATACAGGTTGCTCTGTATAACTACGTACGCTCTTACGTTTGAAAATTGTTTCTAGTGTTGGGTTTTGTGCCATTATCAATGTACTTTTAATTCCAATAAACATAAGGGCTAATAACAATCCTTTCTTTATCATCATTAATCTATTTTAAGGGATTTATTAATTTAAAGTAAAACCTTCTGTTTTCAAAAAATATTTTAATTTTTGTAAATTATAGATCTATATATCACTAAGGCCGTCTCCATTATTTGGTCAGAAAATTTATAACCCTGTTGGTGTAAATCTTTGGTCTCTATTCCGTTCCCAATATCAAAATAAGAAGAGGTTGCATTAAAGGCAAAAAAAGCAAAATCGTCCGACCCCTTTTCTGGAGTTTTAGCATATTCATATTCGATGTGGTTCTCTATAACCGCTCTCTCTACCATTTTGTTTGCTTGAGCATCATTTAATGTAGCTGGAAACCTATCAAAATAGCTAGTAGTTAACTTTAATCCATTCTCCAACGCTTTTTCACTTGCATAACCCTCTATAAGTGAGCATAACTTATCAAGATCTTTATCTACAAAAGAGCGTAAAGTCATTCTTAAATATCCTTCGCCAGGGGTTACTCCATAGTTGACATCTCCCAAAGAGATGTTTACCACAGTCCCCAAAGTAAAATCGGTAAAAAGCTCTCTCTTTGAATTAAGCTCATGCATATAATTGGCAGTTTCAAAAATTGGCTTATATGGACTCACCGCCTTTTCTGGGCTGGCAGCATGAGATGGCGATCCTTTAAAAAAGAGTTCCATTCCAACCGATCCCGCTGCATAAACTCCCTGGTGTAGTACTACTTTGTTTAACGGTATCCCAGGTTTGTTGTGAAGAGAAAAAGCAAAATCAAATTTAACACCTTTCTCTTGCATCTCTTTGACCATAAGAGCTGCCCCCTCTCCCACCTCCTCGGCAGGTTGAAAAAGCAACCACACTGTTCCACTAAATGCTCTATTTTTAGATACTATCTTAGACAGCCCTAAAAGTATAGCCATATGTCCATCGTGCCCACAAAGATGATTACATCCTTTTTCTGTCATAATTGCATCTAGTTCACAGCGGAACATCAAAGAGGCTCCTTGGCTCTCGCCTTGATATCCAGCAATAATCCCATGACCACCTATTGAGGTATAAAGATAATCGGGCGATGTCTCTTTTAGATATTTGGTAACCAAAGCTGCTGTCTTCTCTTCTTTATGAGAATATTCTGGTATTAAATGCAACTCTCCTCTAATCTCAATCATCTTTTGTAGCAAATCTCTATCCTGTGACTGTAAACTCATCCCAATCAAGTTAATCAAAATTAAAACTGCAACTTTTAATAATAAAAAGTTATTCATATTTCAAATTTTATCAAATTTAGAAAAATAATTTAAATTAAAAGGTTTTTAACCAAAACTGAGGGATTTAGCTATCTTTAGTTTAAATTCGCAAGATTGTTTCGTTTAAAAGTGACAAATACTTATAAAAACAGATATTATGAAGAGTAAATTACTGATTATGTTAATTTCATCTGCAGTTCTTACCTCTGCCTGCTCTACAGGAGGAGAAAAATCTAATAACGGAGCTCCTATTTCTAGGAGTACTATTACAGTAGAAAACGGAATTATGACTCCCGAGGTGATGCACAACATGGGTAAAGTGAGCGACCCTCAAATTTCTCCAGACTCAAAAGAGATTCTTTTTGGAATCTCATTTACAGATATTGCACAAAACAAGAGCAACCGAGAGCTATTCATTATGAATCTAGATGGTAGCAACAAACGCCAAATAACCTCTACGGCAAAAAGCGAAAGTAATGCCAAATGGATAAACGGTGGGAGAGAGATCCTTTTTTTAGAAAGTGGAGAGCTCTGGAAAATGGAGAGAGATGGGAATAATAGAGTTCAAATTGCAGAATACGGTAACGGAATTTCTGAATTTACAGTTTCGCCTACAGGAGATAAAATCTTATTTATCTCTAACGTAAAGTCTATTGATAAACCAGTAGATATTTGGAGTGATTTAGATAAAGCAACTGGCAGAATGATAGATGCTTTAATGTATCGTCACTGGGATCATTTTGTAGAGGAGATCCCCCACCCCTTTGTTGCTGATTTCGATGGCAATTCTATCTCAAATATATTGGACATATTGGAAGGTGAGCCTTATGAATGCCCCACTCTACCTTTCGGCGGTATAGAGCAGCTAAGCTGGAGCCCCAATGGCACCCAACTATTATACTCTTGTAGGAAATTGACTGGACGAGATTATGCATACTCTACCAATACAGATATCTATCTTTTTGATTTAACCACAAAAACCCACAAAAACCTTACAGAGGGCATGATGGGATACGATACCGACCCTCTCTTCTCTCCAGATGGAAATTTTTTTGTATGGATTAGCATGGAAAGAGCTGGTTTTGAAGCCGACAAACAGAGGCTTTTTATAATGAATATAGAGACAGGAGAGAAAAAAGACCTTACAGCTAATTATAAATATAATGCAGGATCACCTACTTGGAACCAAGATGCAACTGGAATCTATTTTAACTCTTGCGTAAATGCACTAACTGGAATTTATTTGGTAAATATTGCCGATGCCGTAATTACAAAAATTGCAGAAGATCAAGTAGATTTTGGCCAAGTTACACTAGCGGGCGATAAACTTATAGCTATATACAAAAGCATGTCTATGCCAAACGAAATTGCATTGGTAGACAAAGCTACGGGCCAATTCAAAAACATTAGTAAAGAGAACGACCATCTGCTTTCGCAAATCACAATGGGCAAAGTAGAAGAGAGATGGATAAAAACAGTAGATAATAAAGAGATGCATATGTGGGTAGTTTACCCTCCTGGATTTGACCCAGCAAAAAAATACCCTGTTCTTCTCTTTTGTACAGGAGGGCCACAAGGGACATTAAGCCAAAATTGGTCTTATAGATGGAATTTCCAACTTATGGCATCTAGCGGATATATTGTAGTTTTACCCAACAGAAGAGGGACTAGTGCATTTGGGCAAGAGTGGACAGATCAAATTTCGGGCGATTACATTGGACTCAATATGCAAGATTATATGAGTGCTGTTAAAGAGCTTAAAAAAGAGAGCTACGCCGGTAAAATTGGTGCTGCTGGAGCAAGCTATGGTGGATACTCTATCTTTTATTTAGCTGGCATTCACAACGGGATGTTCGATGCTTTTATATCTCATGCAGGTATTTTCAATCAAGAGCACATGTATATGACCACAGAAGAGCTATTTTTCCCGCATTGGGATAATGGAGGTGCTCCATGGGATAATAACCCAATTGCAAACAGACACTACAACAATTCACCTCATAAATTTGTTAAAAACTGGGACACTCCTATTCTTATAACTCATGGAGAGTTAGATTACCGAGTGCCAGTAGATCAAGGGATGTCTGCTTTTAATGCTGCACAAGCGCTAGGAGTTCCATCAGAGATGCTACTCTTCCCCGACGAAAATCA
>JBAYBU010000082.1:0-6403 GCA_041669105.1 Bacteroidales bacterium
CACTATTATTTTAAAGATTTCTTTTACAGTGACTCTGGCATTATGGCATCTTTGATTATCCTTGGGGTCTTTGCAAAAATGAAAAAATTGGGAAAATCAGTTTCGGAAGTTATTGCGGGTATAGTAAAATACCATAATTCAGGAGAGATAAACTTTAAGATAGAGAAGAAAAAAGAGGCGATGGATCTAATAAGAGACTATTTTACCTTTAAAGAGAAGGCTCTAGTTAGTGTAGATTTTGATGGGTATAGAGTAGAATTTAAGGAGTGGTGGTTTAATATAAGGCCTTCTAATACAGAACCATATTTAAGGTTTATTGCCGAGGCCTCTTCAAAAGAGCTTTTAGAAAAAAAAGTCTCTAAAGTAAGAGAGTTGTTGAGTTAAATCTTGCTGTGACACTCTCTTCACTCCTTGTTAATACAATATTTAGAGAACATCTTTTTTTCTATTCAATCAAAAAAGTAAGTTTGTAGTATAAAGTGATATTTAATAAAGCTTAAACTATGATTTACTTATTACTCTTTATCTATCTTCTTACTCCTGCATTAGTTCTTAGATTATGCAATAAGTATCTAATTCTTAAAAAAATAGGCCCTGTGTTATTACTTTATTTTATAGGGATTATATTGGGAAACACTGGCCTTATACCAAATGGTGCTTACGAGTTACAAGATATATTGGTTACAGTAATAGTTCCTTTGGCGATTCCCTTAATGCTTTTCTCATGTAACTTCTTACAATGGGACATAAAAAATGCTGTTTTTACTCTTTTGGCGGGGCTGGTAGCTGTTGTTATTGCAGTAGTGAGCGGCCATTTTATTTTTTCGTCTTTTTTAAGTGCAGATCCTGTTTTTGGCGAACATATGAGTAAGATATCTGGGATGCTTGCTGGAGTGTATACAGGAGGTACACCCAATTTGGCGGCAATCAAAATAATGCTAGATGTGCCAAATGAGATCTATATAATGATGCATACCTATGATATGGTAATAAGCGTTATCTATCTTACATTTGTTCTTTCATTTGGAATAAAACTATTTAGAAAAATCCTTTGGTACGACCCTCGTAGCACTCCCGCACACAAGCAGATGCCTTTAGAAATACCTGGAGAGCAACCCTATAAAGATTTTTTTAAGAGGAGTAATTTCAAGCCTTTATTGGGAGGTGTTTTACTCTCCCTATTGATTTTTGGTTTTGCAGGAGGTCTCTCCTTTATTTTGCCAAAAGAGATTCAAATGGTTACTGTAATACTCACTATTACTACATTAGGAATTGCCGCATCGTTCATTAAAAAAGTGCGAGAGATAAAGATGAGTTACGATGCTGGTATGTACTTGGTATACGTTTTTAGCATAGTAGTGGCATCTATGGCCAATCTTAGTAAGCTGAATCTCTCGGGTGGACTATATTTATTGCTCTACATTGCTTTCGTAGTATTTTGTTCACTTGCGATACAGTTGATTTTGGCCAAGATTTTGAAACTAAATGCCGACACCGTTCTTATCTCTTCGGTCTCTTTGATAAATTCTCCCCCATTCGTGCCTCTTATAGCTACTGCAATGAAAAACCGCAATGTAATTATTACTGGCTTAACTGTAGGGCTTGTAGGTTATGCAATTGGTAACTACCTTGGATTTATATTATCTCTAATCCTTTGATGTTTACTTGTCTCTTTATGACAACTTTAGATTACTAATTTTTAAACTTAAATAACTTTATCATGAAGATCTCTTCAAGACTAAACTTAAATATAATTTCGTTACAACTTTTTGCCACAATCGGCCTCTCTTTAATTACTACTTCACTACTTTCTCAATCTCAAGAGGTAAAAAAGGGATGGAATTTTGGGCCTCTGCCTGCCATAAGCTACAACAGCGATCTTGGATTCCAGTATGGTGCTCTGTGCGATATATTTTGGTTTGGCAATGGATCTCAATACCCAGAATATCTTCACAAATTTAATGTAGAGATTTCGCAGTACACCAAAGGATCGGGGGTTTATCATCTCTTTTATGATTCGCGTTACCTTATTCCAGGGTTAAGAGTTACTGCCGATGTTAGTTACTTGACCGATAGAATGATGGACTTCTATGGATTCAATGGTTATCTCTCTCCTTATAGTCCTAACCACGGTGATGCTTTTTATAAGTTTGATAGAAATCTTTTTAGATCTACCATAGATATTCAGGGAGCTCTAGGTGGCAACTTCAGTTGGGTAGCAGGTATTGGATTTTATGGATATAAAGCTGCTTCGGTTAAGTTGAAAAAATATGAAGAAGATCTAAAACTATATGATTTGTATATTGCTTCTGGGATAATAGGAGCAAACGAGAAGAAGGGTGGGAACGTTGCCGAGGTTAAGCTTGGCGCAGTTTACGATACTCGGGATAATGAGGCCGATCCTTATAAAGGGTTTAAGGCCGAGTTGCTTACGCTCTATTCCTTAGTGGCCGGCGGGGGCGATAACTACGGGAAAGCGTTTATTTCGGCATCGGGTTTTATCCCGTTTTGGAGAGACAAACTAACTTTTGCTGCTAAGGGCTCTTGGCAAGGTACAATCTATGGAGAGCAGCCCTTTTATATGTTACAAAATATTTCTACACTCTATTATCGCCAAATAACTAACGAGGGCCTAGGAGGTATCAACACAGTAAGGGGAGTCTTAAGGAATCGTGTAGTGGGCGCGGGAATCGCCTGGGCAAATATTGAGTTGAGATACCGCTTTGCCTATTTTCCTTTTTTAGGACAAAGTTGGTATTTGGTACTTAATCCATTCTTTGATGCAGGCCGAGTTGTGCAATACCATAAAAAAGAGGCGATGCAGTTAACTAGCGATAACTTCCCTCACACTAATTCCAATTTTCTTTACAATGGAGATAAAGAGGCCTTGCATATGAGTGCTGGCTTAGGCTTCAAAGCAGTCATGAACCGAAACTTCATAATCTCTGCAGAGTGGGGCAAGCCCTTCGATAAAAGAGACGGCACAAACGGCTTCAACATAGGCTTAAATTTTATCTTCTAAAACTCTCTCAAAGCTATCTCTAACCATCTATTTGTAAGCGATTTAGTCTTAAAGCTCTTTGAGAGTAAAACCCTCATGAAGTTGTTCATTCACAGCCAATTGAGTTGTAATTTTACAATTATCTAGACGCTCTTTTCTTCGTGGTTTTTCGGAGCCTGCGGAACGCCTCCCTTTGGTCGTTGAACGGTCCTCGGCTTGCTTCCTTAAACCACTTCATCAAATTAGCTAAAAAAGAGATGTTGCCTTATGCTGAGCAGTTCAGACTTGCTTTATCCTTCAGACGAATTAATATATTGCTGATTACTAGTGTATTATATAGAAAAAGTGTCGTAAAACAATCCTTTTCTTGAATAATTTTCTAGTTAATCATCTTATTAACAATAGTTTGACGTACAAAAATTAGTTGGCGATGATTCTCTGGCTTTTTATTAGGTTATCTAGATGGAAAACTTTTGCCGCGACAATTGTGTGCTGCGTTAGATGGGAGACTTTAATAAATTAAAGATTTAAAAGACCGTTGGGGATATTTACAAAAAGGGTCTTTGTGACAGAGTCTGTTCCTAAAATAATATCTTCGTGAACAGGGAGGAGAAGTTCTTCAATTGTTTTATTTACTCTAGTTATACCAAAGCATGGGTTCCCTGGGTAGTCATAGAAGTTAGTTACTGTTCCAACGTGAACGCCGTTAGAATCTTTTACTTTGAATCCAACATAATCCATAGGAGAGGGCTCTTCTGGTTCGAGTGAGCTATATTCAGTCATGACCTCTTGCCCAGTAATCTCTTCTGCAAGTTCTATACTATCTATCCCTCTTAATTTTAATGTGGCTTGATTGGCTCCTTTTGGAGTTATACTTTCAATAAAAAAAGGAACCGGTAACCCATCGTATGTGATGAATACCGGTTTTTTTTCATTTATAACTTCTTGGAATAATGGGGCATACCTTATTAGTATTTCTCCTTTAATCCCGAAAGATTTTATGACCTTTGCAATAGGCAGCAATTTATTTGCCGAAGCCAACATTGCGATTACTCCTTAGCTTCTTTTGCAGGAGCTTCTTTTGCAGGAGTCTCTTTTGCAGGAGCCTCTTTTGCAGGAGCTTCTTCCTCTGCTCTTTTAGCTTCTATAGCAGCTTTTGTTGCAGCAATTTCGGCAGCGGCCTTGTCCTCTTCTGCGGCTTTAGCAGCAGAAGCTTTTGCAATAGCTTCTTCTTCTTCTCTTTTTCTTTTCGCGATCTCTTCTTCTCTTGCCTCTTTTACTTTAACCTCTGCATCTAGAGCTGTTTTTTTAGCTTCGCGTTTGGTTTGTGCAAGTTCTGATTTGCGGTTGCTTAGTTTAGAGTCCTTCTCTTCCATCCATGCAGTCCATTTTTGATCGGCTGCTTCTTGAGTTAGAGCTCCTTTAGTAACTCCTTCTTGGAGGTGTTTTCTTAAGAGTACTCCTTTAAAAGAGAGAATTCTGCGGCAAGTTTCTGTTGGTTGGGCACCATTCAAAAGCCATTTAAGAGCTTTTTCGTTGTCTAGCTCTATTGTTGCTGGGTTTGTGTTTGGGTTGTAAACGCCAATGCGTTCAATAAGGCGGCCATCACGTGGCGCACGGCTGTCTGCTATAACTATGTGAAAGAATGCATAATTCTTTTTACCTTGTCTTGACAGACGAATTTTAACAGCCATAATGCTTTGATTTTTAAAGTTGTAATTAAATTTAACTTCCTAATCTTCTCGAGAAAAGGCCTGCAAATATAATACTTTTTATATAATATCAAAAGAAATAAAAAATGAAATGAGAAGTAATTGTGTGAAAAAAGAAAAGCATCGTACTTTCGTAACGATGCTTATCTTCTTACTTAACCTAAAACTTAAACTATGAAAAAACTTCTCAACTCAATAAATTGCAAATCTTATGCCAAAAATTGTTTATCGGTTAATTTTTTCCTAAGTGATTAAGTCTCAAACTTTAGTTAGTTTAAGTTTTCTAATTCTTCAAAGGAGATGTCCATTAGAGCATATTTATTACGGCCTTTAATGTTGTAGTGCCACCACTCATATTCATACTTAGTGAATCCGTTGGCTGTCATTATTTTAAGTAATTTTTCTCTATTGGTAATTACATCATCGGGTAATTCTGAGTAGTTGTGTGATGCTTTTTCGGAGAACTCGTCAAACGGGGTGGGCATTGGGAGTTCTTCTCTTGTCTCAAGATTTATAAGTGTAAGGTCTATTGCTCCTCCTCTGTTATGAATTGACCCATGCCATGGTGCTGCAACAAATGTGGTGTCTTTATATACTTCGTAAAAATACAGAGTAGCTGCATAAGGGCGGTAGGCGTCAAATACTTTGATTCCTAGCCCCTCGGCATTCAAAATATGTTGTATTTTAAGCAGAGAGTCGGCTGCCTCTTTTCTTAACCATGCTTTAGGTGCTGTATAGATAGTTGTACCGGTAAAGTTATTATCCGTTGCGTAGCGTATATCTATAACAATACCAGGTATATAGGTTTCTAGATTTACTAGTAGATTGCTACTGTCTGCCTCTACGGTTTTTTTATAGTCGCCTGCAGTGGCAATAATTTCTAAATTGTATGGGTTGGCATCTTTTAATGCCGTTGTTTTCTCTTTGCATCCGGTTAAAAGCAGTGCGGTAAAAGATATAGCAACAGTGCTTTTCAGTAAATAGTGTTTAATTTTTCTCATAAGTTTTTCTATTTTGATTATTGTTATTTAGTACCTTTTAAGGAGTTTTTAGGAGTAGATTTAAAGATCTCTAGTTGTTGTCTTACCGACTCTTCATGAATAGCTTCTAAAACTTGTTTAATAAAATCTTTATCTACCATTAGTTCGGCAGCTTGAGCTATTCTATTGGTAACTAAATGGTCGTATCGTATTGGTTGTAAAACTGGTATGTTTTTCTCTTTTTTATAGCGACCTATTTCCCGCGAAATTGCCATTCTTTGGGAAAGTAAATCTAGAAATCTTTCATCTACTTCGTCAATTTCTCTTCTAAGTTCTTTTAAACTTTCAGAAGTGTCTGTAATTTTTCTAATTACAAGTTGATCTATTATGTTTTTGAGTGATTCTGGTGTAATTTGTTGATCTTTATCACTTAGGGCATTGGTGGGATCAATATGACTCTCTATCATAAGTCCAGAAAATCCCATATCTAACGCTTGTTGTGAGATTAGATGTATAAGCTCCCTTTTGCCACCTATATGGCTTGGATCACAGAGGATTGTAAGTTGGGGTATCCTTCTTTTAAGTTCTATTGGAATGTGCCAGTGCGGGAGGTTTCTAAATAACCCTTTTTCGTATGTGCTAAATCCCCTATGTATGGCGCCTATCTCTTTTATGCCTGCATTTGATACTCTTTCAATTGCACCTATCCA
>JBAYBU010000083.1:0-6316 GCA_041669105.1 Bacteroidales bacterium
ATTCTTATATATTAAATTTTAGGCAAAAGTTTGCAAATGGCATAGATGCGAATATAGTCCATTCTGTTGTAATAATCCTTGATGAGTACCCCTCTCTACAATTTCTCCCTCCTTCAAAACGACTATTTCATTTGCATGTTGAATTGTAGAAAGCCTATGAGCAATAACTATTGAAGTTCTATTTTTCATAAGATTAGTGAGCGCTTGTTGTACCAATTTTTCGCTTTCGGTATCTAAAGACGAGGTAGCCTCATCCAATATTAAAATTGGTGGGTTTTTAAGCACTGCTCTAGCAATAGCTAATCTTTGACGCTGCCCTCCCGAAAGGTTTGAGCCTCTATCCCCAATATTTGTTTGATAGCCCTTTGGGAGGTTCTCCACAAACTCATGGGCATTTGCTATTTTAGAAGCTTGTATCACATCTTGCTCACTCACTCCCTCCATACCAAAAGTTATATTATTATATACAGTGTCATTAAACAGAATAGCTTCTTGTGTAACAATACCCATTAGTGAGATAAGATCTTTGGGTTCATACTCTCTAACATCTTTCCCATCTAAAAGTAGTGCGCCCGAAACCACATCGTAAAATCTAGGAATGAGATCGGCCATGGTGCTTTTACCAGCGCCCGAAGGCCCTACAAGAGCTACTGTTTTACCTTTGGAGATTGTTAAATTAATACCTTTCAAAACTGGCTCTCCAGTATAGTTAAAACAAACATTACGGAATTCTATCTCTTGAGTAAATTCTTTAATAGAAATAGGATTTGGACTTCTTTTAATCGCTGGTTCTACGTCTAAAATAGCAAAGAGTCTTTCACCAGAAGCAAGCCCTCTTTGGAGATTTGCAAAAGCGTTAGACATTGCTTTGGAAGGTTCAAGCACTCTCCAATAAAACCCTATGTAAACTACAAATTGAGACCACTCCATCCCAAGTTGTCCTCTCATTTGTAAATATCCTGCATAAAATATGACAGAAGCTGCTACAGTAATTCCTAAAAACTCAGACATTGGAGAGGCCAACTCCTGTTTGTTAAACATCTTTTTACTTACTCTCCTGTGTTTCTCATTGCTTTTGCTAAAACTATCATTCACATATTTTTGAGCATTAAATGCCTTTATAATCCTACTCCCCGATATTGCCTCTTCAAAATGACTCACTATCCTACCCATCATGCTCTGAGTCTCAACTGCGCCTCTTTTTAATTTACGGCTTATTCTTGCAATAACTATAGCCGAGACAGGCAATGTGAGTAAGGTTACTATTGTAAGTTGGGGAGACATATATAAAAGCATAGATAAAAAGCCCAATATAAGTAGCGGATCTCTAAAAAGAATATGAAAACTATTGGCAACTCCATTCTGGACCTCAGTAACATCATTAGAGATACTAGAAAGGATGTCTCCTTTACGATGCATGTTAAAGTAACCAACATGTAGTTTAGTTATCTTTTCAAATAGGGCGTTTCTTACATTTCTCATAATATGAGTTCTCATGCTTACCAATACCCTTTGTGAGAGGTAGCGCATAAGGTTAGAAAGCATAGATGTTATTATGAGTACTCCACAAACATAAACCAACCCTGTGAGAGCTCCAGATTTTTTTATAAACCCTACTAAATAGTAGTTGAATGCAGCCGAAAAATAATCGGCAGAGAGCGAGAACTCTGGAAGGACTACGCTCAAATCCATAGTGTCTGCTTCAAACAAAACTTTTAGTAATGGCCCTATAAGTGCATAGTTGGCTATCCCAAAAATGACTGACAAAATTGATATTACAAGGTATCTAGGCCAAAATTTTGCATGTGGCCTAGCAAATGCAAGTAGTCTAAAAAAAGTATTCATTATTTTTTTGTCTCCTCGTAATCTATATATTCACCTACGTTATTATCTACTATTTTCTTCTCTTCTCTCTCTATCTCTACAATTACATCTCCCTCTTTATATCGGGATTGCTGCTGCTTACTATATCTTTTTTGATCACGATTTATTTTTCCAAATTTACGTCTAATCCACCAAGCTAGCAAGAGAGGAAAAAACCTTCCTATCAGCCAAACTATTAGTATAAAAACTAAAACAAACGTTAAAAACCCTTCCATTCTTTCTAATTTAATCTACGAATCTTACCGGTTTCGAGATTTAATAAAATATCCCTCTCTTTAACAGTGCGTACCTTTACATATGAATCTCCTGCTGGCATCACGGGAGAATCTGGCTTAAGGCGACTCTTTTCGTTAAATTGAGTAACAGGATTTCCATTAATTGTATATAGAATAGTGCGAACTTCTGTTCTTAATATCCAATATTTATTGGCTCCTATCTCTATTAATTCCGGGAAATTCTTTATTGTCTCTTCTACTGTAATATTATTCCAAGTAGGGTATGGCAGAGCCATTCTATCATACAGCCTAAGTGTATTGTCGGTATGGAGCAACATAATGGCATAATCGCCATCGCTCTTAATATCATAAATTTTAGGTCCAAGTAAAATAGAAAAGTCTACACTTTTGGGGTAAGGATATACAAAACGGCCAGTTCTATCCAGTAAGTATATTGTTTTTTCTGACGCAAATAACATTTGAAGTTTGCCATTTCTGTTATAATCCACCTGTTCTACATTTCCGCATATTGGAGAGGTAAACGGTATAGACCATAACCCTTTCATGTTTTTATCGGACAACCTTATCCATAAACTTGGCAGCTGCTCTAGATACTCTTTTTCGCCTGTAGTAAAAATTTTTAATGGAAAAGGACCGGCCGGTATCTTTACAATTGTGTCGCTCTCCCATCCTGCTGTTTTCTCTATATTTACTCTAGAAGGTTCTGGCAGTTTCTCTACCGAGTCAGCATATGCAAAAAGTGTAGAGCTTATTGTTCCATCCTCTCTATTTTGTAATTGAAATGCTGCTATCATCAAATTATTCTCAGAAGTTATGCTTTTAAGTTGAGCCCTTATCTCTCCTTTAAAAAAGACGTTAAGCGAATCGGGCTGTGCTGTTACATTCATTATCATAGAAAGAAGAGTACTCTCACATCTCAGCAAATTACGTGCCTTGGTCTGGGATAAAAAATCCTCCATAGAAAAAGAGAGATAGGACTCCTTTGTAAACTCTTCAACCAACTTTTGAGGACCTATAAAAACCCATTTACCTTTATAAAGTATTTTCTCCTCCTTAGTTTGCCTAAAATAATCTCCAAACAGATGCGCAATATACCCTTTTTGAACAAACTCTTCTGGAGTTATGTCAAGATCTCTTCTCTTAAACAGCCGTTTAAAAAAATTATCTCCACCACTTTTAGTTCTTATAATCGTAACTGCTTCTAATTTTCCTCCATAGGGAATAATTGCACAAGAGATCTCTTGTGCATTAAGTGAAGAGAACCACTTTAAAGCTTCATTTTCTCTCTCTCTATCACCTTTTTTATAAAACTCTTTATAACGTATGAAAGACCCGATATAATCTGATATCTCTCTCACTGATATAGATAGTAGAACTAAAGTATTTGAAGGGACAACAGATACATTTCTGTTAACAGATCCTTTAACACCATTAAATAGAGTTAAAAAGCCACCCCACTCTTTGTTATTAACAAAATCTCCCTCGGCTTCTATCTTATTGGTAGTATTCGAAAAATGAAAAACACTCCATGTTGTAAATTGAGAAATAAAGTCGGAGTATTTAAGGTACTTTCTATCGGCGAATCCCGAAAAAAGTTTACCTGTTTGTGAGTGATTTATAAATGCTATAAAGTCGGAGTTATGAGCTTTTAATAGACTCTCTCTAAACCCCTCTTTTTCTAATACAGAGGTTCCTGATTGTAAATGCCTTAAGGAAGATTCAATTATAATAGGAGAGGTAGATGCAAGCAAGAAATCTTTATAGATAGAAAACTCAATCTCATGCCATTTATATATAGTTATATTATTATAATCTCTCTTTGTAGAATTACTGCTCAGCTTCTCTATAAGAAAAGAGAGATCACTGTTATTCAAGTGAATTGCTAGCAGTGGAGATATTCTGTTTTTTGCAGAGTAGTGAGAAGAGATTACACTTTTTAATCTTCTAAAATTCACTAAAGATTGTTCCCCCGATAGAGAGTATAGACGATCTATAAAAAACTTAAGAGGCCCTTCTCCAATAATAAAAGCGCCAAATAGAGGGTCATTATAAGAGATGTTACGATTAAGGGATTCATACCCGCAAAAATAAAATATCGAGGAGACATCAGAAGGAACTGCTTTAAAGACCTCGTCTGTCAATCCACTCTTCTCTTTTACTAAAAAACATTTTTGATACATAAATAGAAAAGAGGCAACTGAGATTACAGAAGCCATCAATATAATAATAAAAAAAATTTGTCTCTTATTGACGGTTATTTTCATAGAACCACAAAGCTATTAAAAATAAAAAAACCGACAACTATTAACAGTTACTAAAGTTAAATGACTAATTCCCCATTTCAGAAAAAAACTGAATTCTTACCAACCTTATCTCTTCTTCTGTATACCCACGGCCAAGTTCATCTGCAGCTTCTTTAAGAGAGTCTGTAGATGCTTCCGTTTTAAAGTATTCATAAATATCATCTACTTTATCGTCATCTATAGTTTGGCGGATATAGTAATCTATATTGAGTCTAGTACCAGAATTAACAATTGCTTCAATTTCTGTAAGAAGTTCTTCCATCTCCATACCTTTAGATTCGGCAATATCTTCGAGCGGTAGCTTACGGTCTATACTAGTAATTATGTAAACCTTATTGAGAGATTTGTTGGCAACCGACTTAATAATAAGATCAGAGGGCCTTTCAATCTCATTTTCTTCTACATATTTATAGATCAATTCTAAAAAATCCTTACCATACCTTTTTGCCTTGCCCTCTCCTACTCCTTGACAATGTTTAAGCTCGTCAAATTCAATTGGATAATGTATAGACATATCTTCCAAAGAGGTATCATTAAATATAACAAAAGGAGGTAGGTTTATTTTCTTTGAGATAGAGAGACGTAAAGACTTTAGCATAGACAAAAGAACAGGATCGCCTGCCGAACCAGCATGTTTACTAGCAGCCAGTGAGATCTCTTCATCATCATCTTCTGTTAAAAATTCTCTATCTTCTGTAATCATTATTTTATATGGCTTCTCTAAAAACTCTTCTCCTTTTTGGGTAATGCTTAAAATTCCATAACGCTCAATCTCTTTTTCCAATAAATGATGAATTGTACACTGCCTTATCACAGCCATCCAAAATTTAACTCCCTTAGAGATACCTATACCAAATAGTTCGTGATTGTGATGATCATAAGATTTTATAATAGAGTTGTTAACCCCTGCAAGGATATTAACAATATGCTCGGCCTTGAACTGTTCCTTCATTCCTGATATGAGATCTAGTACTACTGTAACTTCCTCTCTACCATCAAATTGCTTCTTAGGATAGAGACAATTATCACAGGAGCCACAATTTTCGGTGGTATACTGCTCTCCAAAATAGTTAAGCAAAACTATTCGCCTACATAAATTAGTCTCGGCATAAGCTACTGTTTCCAACAATAGTTGCCTCCCCACTTCTTGCTCTGCAATGGGTTTACCTTGCATAAATTTTTCTAGCTTTTGAATATCTTTATATGAATAAAAGGCAACACACTGTCCCTCGCCACCGTCTCTACCAGAACGTCCAGTCTCTTGATAGTAACCCTCTAGGCTCTTTGGCATATCATAATGAATTACAAAACGAACATCGGGCTTGTCTATCCCCATACCAAAAGCTATTGTTGCAACAATAACATCGGCCTCTTCCATTAAAAACTTATCATGATTTTCTGCTCTTGTTGCAGCGTCTAAACCAGCGTGATAAGGAAGTGCTCTAATTCCGTTTACACTTAATAATTGGGCAGTCTGTTCTACACGTTTCCTACTTAAGCAATAGATAATCCCCGATTTACCTTCATTGTTTTTTATAAATTTAATTATCTCTCTATCGGGATTAACTTTAGGTCTTATATCATAATAAAGATTTGGTCTATTAAAAGAAGATTTAAAAACTTTTGCATCACTCATACCTAAGTTTTTTTGTATATCACTCTGGACCTTTGGTGTGGCGGTTGCAGTTAACGCTATAATGGGAGCTTTCCCTATTTCACTTACAATAGGGTGAATACGCCTATATTCTGGGCGAAAATCATGACCCCATTCAGAGATGCAATGAGCCTCATCAACTGCATAAAAAGAGACTTTTATCTGTTTTAAGAGTGCTACATTTTCATATTTTGTGAGCGACTCAGGAGCAACATATAAAAGCTTGGTTTTGCCTGTAA
>JBAYBU010000084.1:0-6299 GCA_041669105.1 Bacteroidales bacterium
AACATCCCCCTTCCTTAAAGTCATAAGAGCAGTATTAACAAAAATTCTTCGAAGCCATCCTTCAAAAGAACCTGTACCATTATAACTCCCAATTTTTTCAAATACCGTGATAAAACCATCGTGCAAAATATCCATGGCGCGCTCTCTTTCACCTACGTATCTTATACAAACCGTAAGCATTTTAGGAGAGTACAACTCATACAGAACCCTTTGTGCCCTCCGGTCATTTTTGACACAGGCACTCAATAGCTCTATCTCGTCGGGAAATTCCTTTTGCGTAGTCATTCACAGTATTAATAAGATGCAAAATAGTAATATTTCGTTGCATCAACAATAAAAAGATTTCAACAATTTACTGAACATTGGATTGATATTTGTAAAGGTAGGAATTTAATTAACTTTGTAATACACTAATACAATACAGATGATTCTCTCACCCATAATTATGAGATATATAAGATATATCACAATCGCTGTTTTACCAATATTTTTTCTCTACAACACACCATTAACTGCACAAACAAACAACGGCAATAATTTAGCAACATATTTGGAAGCACTTAATAATTACAACCTAGGAAATGAAACAATAGCAGAAAAACAATTTAAGGCAGTAGCTGCCAAAGACCAAAGTAACGATGCTGCATTATTCTATTTAGCAAATATTAGTTTAGATAGAAATGAGATGAAAAAAGCAGAACAATACATGATTTCAGCTTTAAAAAGAGATCCTAAAAACAGCTGGTATAAAAATCTTTTAGCCAAAATTTATCTCTTCTCTGGCAAAAATGACAATGCAATAAAACTTTATAATGAACTAAGAGAAGAACATCCTCTTAGAAGTGAACTCTACGACGGCCTAATAGAACTTTACATTAATGATCAAAATTTTGAAAAGGCAAACGAGGTTTTAGAAGATATAGAAAAGTCTGTAGGTATAAATGAAGCAACTGCTCTCACCCGTTTTAATATTTTAATATTTGAACAAAAACAAGAAGAAGCTTATAAATATCTGGAGGAATTTGACCTGCAATATGGCACTGCACGCACCGCAACAATCCTAGGAGACAATTATGCATCAACTCAGAATGACTCTCTTGCCCAAGAGTACTATGTAAAAGCTTTAACTCTTGCGCCCGACTACCAACCAGCAAGTTTTGGTTTGGCCGAAACCTATCGTATTCAAGGTAAATACGATCTCTATTTTGCTAATATGTACTCATTTATGAAGGATACAAATGTAGATCCTTTCATGAAAACTGGGTATATGAATCAGATTCTTACAAACGTACGATTTGCTCAAACCTTCTTACCTCAGATAGACTCCATGATGCACAATATGTACAGCGCCCACCCTCAAGATAGCTCTGTTGCATACAGCTACTCGCTCTTTCTTGTTCAAAGCGACAAAAGCGAGCAAGCTCTTAATATACTATACAATAACCTACAATTATTTCCCGAATCTATAGAAGCTCACCGACAATATCTCTCATTAATCTATTACTTAGGGATGTGGGAGCTTATGATAAGTAAAAGTGAAAAGGCACTGCTAAAATTCCAAAACAACACCGATTTTTTACAATTTAAAGGTATAGGGCTGCTCCAAGTAAAAAAACTTTCGGAATCAATTGCAACTTTCAAAGAGATTCTAAAATATTCTAAAGGAGACAGCATTACAACAGTTAATACTCTTACTACCATTGGAGATTTAAGTTACGAAGCAGGAAACAGAAAAGAGGCATTTAAATATTACGAAAAGACAATTAGGAAAGAACCAATGCACCTACCTGCACTAAATAACTATGCATACTACCTCTCTCTAGAAGGGAAAAAGCTTAGAAAAGCTTACGATATGAGTAAAATTACAATAGAGAAAGAGCCTAATAACCCCACATATCTAGATACATTTGCCTGGATATTACATCTAATGGGTAAAAATATAGAAGCAAAAGCAGTTTTTAAACATGCAATGCTTTACGGAGGAAAAGAGAGTGCTGCTATTCTTGACCATTACGCCCATGTTTTATTTGAATTAAAGGAGTATGACTTAGCATTTCTCTATTGGGGGCAAGCCAATACGTTAGACCCAAAGCTAAATATAGCAACAAAAATCGAAGAAATGAAAGAAACTATAAACTCTAAATAAGCAACAGCAAAGCGCCAAATGAGAAAAACTCTTTTTATCTCTTTTTTATTTTTAATAATCTCAACACCATTGTTTACTCAAAGCATCTCTGAACAAACCAAGTTGAGAGAGGCTCTTGAGAGAGAGATAAATATACTTGACAAACAGTTAATTACAAATAAAAGCCAACAAAAAACAAGTACAAAAGAGCTAAGTCTTATTCAACAGAAAATTACAAATAGAAAAAAACTCTTATCTCAAATAGAGTCTGATATTATCTATATAGGAAAGCAGTTGAGACAAAAAGAAGAGGAGATAAAGCAACTCAATAGAGAACTTGAAAAGCTTAAAGAGAGATATTCTCATCTGGTTTACAGCTCCTATAAAAATAGAGATAAAACAGCATGGGTACTCTATATTTTAGCTAGTAAAAATATAGAACAGGGGTATAGACGATGGAGTTACCTTCGCAATTATTCTGGAGCTTTAAAAACAAGTGCTGCTTCTATAAGAGAAAAAAGTGCTGGATTGCAAAAAGAGATGGCAAAATTAGTTGTTTTGGAAAAAGAGTCTCTTAATATGAAAAAGCAGAGAGAGCAGGAGTATAGGTCACTGGCAATGGAAGAAAAAAAGGCAAAAGAGATAGTAACTCAACTATCCAAAAAAGAGAGAGAATTCCGCAAACAAATCACTAATAAAAGAAGGGAGGTAGAGAGGCTCAATCGAGAAATAGAGCGTATTTTGGCCGAAGCCACTAAAGAGAAGAGCAATGCTGGAGCCAAAGAGATAGCTGCTGCACGTTTTCTCTCTAATAAGTTCGAAAACAATAAAGGTAAATTGCCATGGCCAGTAAAAGAGGGGGTGGTAATTGAGGCTTTTGGACAACATAACCACCCTGTATTTAAACATATAAAACTCCCATTTAATAATGGAGTAAATATCTCTACCTCTCTTAATGCCGAAGTTGTAGCCGTATTTGACGGAATTGTAAAACAGATACTTGTAATGCCCGGATACAATCAATGTGTACTGATACAACATGGTAACTACTACACCTTCTACACAAAAATGGAGAAAGTTAAAGTTCGCACTGGAGAGGCTGTAACTACAGGAGAAGTTATAGGAATTCTTGCCGAAAGTGAGGGGAACTCAATACTTCACTTTCAACTGTGGCATGGAACCGACAAACAGAACCCCGAACATTGGATTTCCCTATAAAATATCCTTAACAGGCGAGTTGTCATCTTTAATAGACAAAACTGCTACCGCCTATAAATTCTCTTAAAACAGATGTAGGAGGGACAAGCGCAATTTCTGATGGCTGCAACTCTTTTATATAAGAGAGAAATTTTAACAACCGAATACTCTCTACAGAAGCAGGTGAATTAGGTGGTATTCTTCTAAGTAAGGGCTCGGCATAATATTTTAATAGCGATAACTCATACAAAAGTGCCGAGTTAAACATAATATCGGCATTTTCTTGATAAGGAAAAATGTTATTTATCTCTCCTCTTCTCACACTTGACCAACGTAAAATAGTGCTTTCGGGAGTCATTCCCCTAAAATTACCATCTCTTACAATCCTGCGAAGCAAACGCGAATCCGACGTAGAGATACTATTATTCTCGTCTAAAGAGAGTGAGGTTAGAGCCGAAGCATAAATTTTAAAAATATTCTCTTTGGGAATATGTGATGTAAGCTTAGGATTAAGACCATGAATACCCTCCATTATTAGAATATCTTTTTCTTGCATAGAGAGCCTCTCGCCTGTAAAAAATCTCTTCCCCTCTTCAAAATTAAATTTTGGCACCTCTATACTCTTCCCTTCTAAAAGGTCGTTTAATTGCTCATTTAAAAAATCTACATCCAACGCCTCCAACACTTCAAAATCGTAATTACCATCGGCATCACGAGGCGTTTTATCCCTATCTACAAAATAGTTATCCATCTCAATAATAACAGGATTCAATCCTAAAACTTTAGCTTGTAATGCAACTCTTTTAGAAGTAGATGTTTTACCACTACTAGAGGGGCCTGCAATTAATATAAGTTTTACCTTGTCTCTACGTTTAAAGATCTCATCTGCTATAAGAGTGTACTTTCTCTCGTGAAGAGCCTCTGATAACTGAATAAGCCCAGGGGCAAGCCCCTTAATAATAGCATCATTAACAGAAGCAACACTATGTGCCCCAACAACACTACACCAGTTTGAGTACTCTTTAAACACTTCAAAAAGTTTAGATTGGTAAGGCAATCGAACTATTTGGTATGGGTTTGTAATAGACGGCGAACGCAAAACCATACCCGAATTATAAATTTCTAAATCCCAGGCTGTTATTTTGCCTGTAGACTCTAATAGAGGGCCATAAAAATGATCGGGGTATCCATCTAAAAAATAGACTGTAGTAAAAAACTTACCTCTTAACTCATTTAAAGATGCCTTCTCGGGTCTATTATTTGCTCTAAACATTTTTGCAGCCTCTTCTGTTCTAATTTTTTGCCTAGTAAAAGGGAGATCAGCATCTATTAGCTCTTGCATCCTATTTTTAACAGCTACAAGCTGATCTTCGTTAATAGGAAGTGCTACTGGAGAGCCATCTTGATCTAGCTCTAACTCACGAACCTCGGCATACATTCCACTTTGGAGGTTATAGTCAATAACCAAAGAGTGTTTTGGAAAAAACTCTGCAACAGCTTTTTGAAAAACAAAATTTAAAGATCGAGAGTATGTACGTGCTCCGTCGCTATGCGAAAAGTCTATAAACCTTACATTATGAGAGATGTATATATTGAACCCTAGCTCTTTTAACTGATTATCTACTATAGCAGCAAGAATTGGCCATCTAAGCTTTACGCCACTCAGTTGGGCAAACTCACTCAAAGTTGTACCTGGGTTGCACTTAAATGATCTATTTAAATTTTCACAATGTACTTTTATCATAAACTTAGTTTTAATAAATTATTAATAGATACTATCTAAAGATAGCTCCCTGTTACAGAGGCTTTGTCACTTTTGATCTGCTCTGGAGTTCCTTGGGCAACTATCCTACCACCTTTTGCCCCTCCCATAGGCCCCATGTCAAAAATGTAATCTACTGTGCGCAAAACCTCTAAATTGTGTTCAATAATAAGCACAGTGTTGCCTTGGTCAACCAACTTTTGAAGTACTTCCAACAAAACACGTACATCTTCGAAATGCAATCCTGTAGTTGGTTCGTCTAAAATATAGAGAGAGTTACCTGTAGCTCTTTTTGAGAGTTCTGCTGCCAACTTTACCCTCTGACTCTCGCCTCCACTCAAAGTTGTAGAAGATTGTCCTAGCTTTACATAGCCCAAGCCAACCTGCTCTAGTGCTTTAATTCTTTGCACTATAGGTGGGATATGTTTAAAGAAAACCAAAGCTTGAGAGATAGTCATCTCTAATACATCATATATAGATTTGCCCCTATATTTAACTGCTAGAGTATCACGGGTATATCTTTTACCATTACAAGCCTTGCAATGAACATTAACTGCAGGTAAAAAATTCATTTCAATAACTTGAACCCCTGCTCCTTTACACTCTTCGCAACGCCCGCCCTTTACGTTAAAAGAGAATCTTCCCGGTTTAAACCCTCTTATTTTAGAATCAGCAGTTTCTCCAAACAGTTTCCTTATATCAGTAAAAACATTGGTATATGTAGCAGGGTTGCTTCTTGGAGTACGACCTATAGGACTCTGATCTATCTCTACAAGTTTATCTACATTATCTATTCCCCCTATAGAACTATATGGCAGAGGTCTATAAAGGGATCTATAAAAATGATTGCTAAGTATTGGCATAATGGTGTCATTGATAAGAGAAGATTTACCACTCCCACTTACGCCACTTATACCAATAAAACAGCCCAAAGGGATTTTAATATCTACCCCCTTGAGATTGTTCCCTATAGCTCCTTTTAATTCAAGAAACTTGCCATTTCCAGCTCTTCTAGATTTTGGGATCTCTATTTTTTTTATCCCTCTAATATAATCTATTGTTAGAGAATTCATAGATTCAACCTGCTTTAGATCCATTTTTTCTATCACAGAGGGCTCTCCCGAAAAGAGCACTCGGCCACCCTTCTCTCCTGCTCCTGGTCCCAAATCTATAAGCCACTCGGCGCTAGTAATCATCTCTAAATCGTGCTCTACA
>JBAYBU010000085.1:0-6275 GCA_041669105.1 Bacteroidales bacterium
CAGAATTATTATCTGTAAATGATTTACCAGCACCCAAATAGTATGGCCCGGGATCGGTAGAACCAGCATCAACTGCAATTACATGCGGCTTACGCTTCATGCCCTCATTAAAAGATTCCATAGGGAATCCATATCCTAATATCGCTGTTGGCGATAAAATTCTCATCTCTTCCATATCTCCAAATTTATTAATTTTCACTACAGTACCTCTTTAAGGGCAAGTATTCTACTCATTTCGTTATATACAATCATAAAACCTTCGTCTACACCCATACCCGGTTTCCCTAAAATTTGATCGGGAGATGTAGCCATAGCTATATGAGCACAAATCTCGGCAGATCTATTAGTTTCGTTACAAGTACCCCCTAAATAGGCGCTCATTCCATTTTTCTTACAATGAATAATAGCATCTATAGAGTTGTTTAACCCACCCAAATCGGGAGTTTTTATTTGAACCATGTGCCCTGCACCGCCTGCAGTAAAATCAACTATATCTTTCAAATTATTACACCACTCATCTGCAACTATCTCTGCCTTTCCACCCTTCTCCTCTACAAGCTTACGAATAATGCTAAGAGCTTTTATTTGACTCTCTCTATCTCCCATATCTACTGGACCTTCTACCCTTAAATGGAATGGCTTGGCTTGCTGCTCAAGCTCCACTATGTAGGTAGCAGTTTTCTCAAAATCATTATCAAAAACTTGGCTAAGTGTACCGTATAAATCTATATGAATGATTGGATTGTACTCAGGAAAAGGCTTAAGCTTAATAATTCTATCTCTCAGCCATCCAATATACTCCATGGTTTTTTCACCTTTGAAGCCCACTTTTTTCTCTACATGATTAAAAAGAGCATGAGGCAGTACATGAACTGCTTTCATTATCATTTTATCGGCATTCAAACGTCTCTCATCTCCAGATTGAGTAAAAATAGGAATTATACTATTAGAGATCTCAGTACTGTACTCTTTAGCAATCACCTGAGCCATAAGCTTAGACTGGCTTTTAGCAACAGCGTCTAAACATGCCTGAGATACTCCATAACGTAGAGCTGTATGATATAGCTTGCCCGTATTTGGGTTAATACCAGTATCTACTATTTGGGAGAGCTCCTTAAATGAAGTAATTTCTTTACCTTCATACAAAGGTGCTATCTGTTTTTCAATAATAGGAATAAAATCCTCTGCCAAAAAAAGAGGATCTCGCCCACCCGCACCAGAATACTGTACTGCTGCACAATCTCCATGTGCTACAGCACCATTTTCTAATAAGAAAAGTACAGAGATAGACTCACCCGCCTGTCTTACTGCACTAAAACCTTCTGTCATAGGTGCCCCTTCATAAAATGACCCATCATTTTCTGCTCCTGCCTTAATGGCTTTTTGGTCGTCAAAGAAAAACCCGGTTTTACCGGCCGAACAAATTACTTTTACTATTTTCATTTTCTATTTTTAATTTTTATTTCTAATATACTTCTCGATTTTGGCTTCTTTTTATCCTCGGCCTACTTTTTTCTCTATACCGAGCTTTAAATGCATGTGCCGAGCTTTAATATTTATGCCAAATTTTAACATCTATGCTCCAACTTATTTTGGCCTCCCAATCAAAAAACCTTTTCCAATTGCATAAACATCATCTATAACCATCTGGAAACTAACAGGGCGTTTCTCAAAAGCAGCCCTTTGCTCTAATTTCTCTCTGTGAAAATCTAGTAAATCTTTACTAAACGGTATATCCCCAACAGACAAAAATCTTACTGCCCCTAAATTATCTCTTGCTGGCATTACTTTTCCTGCATTGTACCTACTAGGTGCAAATGGAACATCAATAACACCTGCCTCAAAAGCAGCAACAGTACCTAATGCAAAATCACCCTTACCCAACTCCTCTACCTTATCCAATATACATTTCATCTCCTGCATTATAATATTACTCTCTGCTATTACCGCAGGTATCTCTGTAAAACTCTGATCTTTAAGCATAGAAGTAAGCTGTTTAGAAGCTCTAAGACCCGCAGCATTAGCCTCTTTAGTTGGAACACCCATTGCCTCATGAGGAGTCTTCACGATAACTTTGGTTGCTTTTGCCAATACAGCCGCAGCAGCTCCCCAAGAGATAACGCCAAAAGATTTTGACTCATCTTGAGGGAAACCACCCATCCACTGGTGGAATACTGTAGTAATAGTGACATCAGAATAACCAAATTTATCTAAATACTCCCTAGCCAACAACTTAAGAGCACGAATTGCAGCCACATCTTGTATAAGATTTCCACACTGCCCATAACCAATAGTCAAATCTTTAACTCCCTGCTCTGCAGCTAAAAGAGATTCAATAACAGCTACACTATTAGAAATACAAGGTGCAACCAACGTACCTGTTAGCGGGCCAAAAGGCTCTCGGTTAATAGATACCCCAGCCTCTTCATACATTCCAACAAGCCTATCGGTATATTGCCAATGAGCAATAGTTTTCTCTAAAGAGTGATTTTTAGAATATGGAATATTATATGAAATTCCCCCACCCTCAAAAGAGGTAAAACCACCAGCAATCGATATTTCAGTTAAAAGTCTTGCATCGGGAGTTCCATGGCGCACCTGTACAGGATTTGATAATACACTAGTTACAGACCTGCAAAGATCTACTCCATAATTTACTATAGGGAAACCATTTAGCATAGATCGCCCTGTCTCTATACTCCTCTCTATACCTGTTTGAGCTTCTTTGTAACGATTTAGTCTTGTATAACTATCTACCGTTGTAGGGAGCAAATCGGCCTCACCTTCAGTTTCTAAAAAATGGAGCAATTCAATATGCTCTTTACATAATGCAACACCTGCTCTTGGCTGAATAAGGGTTTCTCCCTCAATCTCGGCCTTAACTAACTTCTTTCCAAACTGCTTTGTCTCTGGAATAGCTTTTTGGTAATTAACCGCCTCATCAAAATCAACACCTTCTCCTGTTGGCCATTGCTTTAAAACCTCTTTACGTTCAGAAAAGAAAACATCATTCGCAATTTTCTTATTTTTGATTTCCATATTATTTAGTATTGAATATTTATTATATTTTATTAATCTCTTCTTTCAAAATCTTGAGAGCAGTAACTTTATCAATGTCTCCCAATAAGCCCATAGATGCAAAAACATACTTGCTATCCATCATGTAACTAGGGTCTTTTGGCTTAGAATACATATATCTTGCCGAGTTGTATTTTGCACCACTTAAAATTTTCGCAGGATCTACGCTATTTGTTATAGCCCCCCCTATACCAATTATCACCGGAACTTCCGAAAGGTCTTTACCCGTAAGAGCAAACATCTGCCCCATTGGCGTATAGACACTCTCTATAATACCCGCATGTCTATCTGTTGCAATTTCAACTGCAACTTTGGCAATCGCCTCCTCTATTTTCTGTTCCAAAGAATCTTTTGTAGTAACAATATCGGGGTTTGCACAACATTTCTCTATCCAACCCTCTACTTTTTCTTTAGATAGATTGGCCTCTTTAGCAATTTTATCTACACCAGCCTCCTGGGCAAGCGCAGATAAACTATAACGCATTCCCAAATCACCCTCTACACTTCTTTTTGCATAAGGCTCTGGAAGTCCCTTGCACAATACATTAGAAGCAGTTGGTTTTCCCTCTGCCATAGAATAAATATCTGTTGTGGCACCTCCTAAATCTACCGCTATCAAATCTCCCAAACCACTTAACTCCTCCGATTTTGTTGAATCCTCCACACCTTTACCCTTAACCGTTAAATCCTCAAACTCTTTACAATTAACAGTTGAATCCTCCACACCTTTACCCTCGGCATCAGAAACCCCTCGGCTTAACAGCTCACAAGCCCTCATAACCGCCAACGGAGTAGGAATAATTTCATGACCACTCATCTCCTGCAAAGCAGAGAGCCCTTTGGCCTGCACTATACGGCTAATAAACAGCTCTTCTATACATTTGCGAGCAGGTTCAATATTTAATTTATTAAACTCAGGCATCACATTTTGAGTAATCACAAAATCTTTAGGAAAATAGTTATCACTACCACCCAACTCTTGATTAAAAGAATCTTCTGGAACTTGCTGGGCAGAATTACCTAGATTTTGATTAGCTAAATTGCCTGGATTAGTAAATATTTTTTGCAACTCGTGCGATGCACTTTTATTACCTGCAACTATTACAGAAAAATCTCTGTCAATTTGACAAAGTCTTCGCGCATTAGAGATAATAACATCTTTATTCCCACCATCTGTCCCCCCACATAAGAGCACCAAATCAGGATTTATCTCATATATCTCCTCTTGCTCTGCTCTAGAAATTTCAAAAGAATAAGTCTTAACAACCTTAGCTCCAGCGCTGGTAGCAGTAAGTCTAGCAGCCTTTGCAGTAAGCTCTGGTACAAGACCAAGCGCAACCATTTTCAAACCACCCGCAGCACTGCTGCAGCAAATAAGTTTATCATAAGAAAACTTACCAATTTTGGCCTCCATATTTGAAAGAGCATTATTGAATCCCTCTCTCACATCTGTCTCTATAGTGGTAAAGGCACACGAGGTCCCTATTACTTTGCCAAGACCTATATCTGTTGCAACTAATTTGGTATATGTACTTCCAATATCTGCAGTTAGATAAATCATTTCTCGGAAAGCATCTTATTAAGATCTTCAATTGTAGTCTCTACCTGAGTTCCGGGAGGATAAACCTTGGTAAAACCCATTTTCATAAATCTTTTCTCTACCTCTTTAAAATCCTGTTTGCCAACCACAATATTGCCTCCCGCCAAAAGAATTATATCCTTTAAACCTGCCTCATTACATTTATCTCTCAAGCCATTGCAATCAATTTCGCCATGTCCATAAAGAGAAGAGACCAAAATAACATCGGCATTAGTTTCTAACGCAGCCTCTATATACTCCTCTTGAGAAACCATAACTCCAAGATTAACCACTTCAAAGCCTGCCTCTTCTAAAGCATAAGCAAGAATCTTATTGCCAACAGCATGAACATCAGCTCCTATAACGCCTGTAACTATAACTTTTTTTTCCATAACACTTTTTGAATAATAGATAAGTAACGAAACCAAACAATCTGCATATTTTCCAAAAGCAAATTACACGCAAGTGTGCAAATTACGTGCCTTGAGGCCCTAAATTTAACATTTTATATATATACAGATATCATAAAAACCCAACACAGATTTTCACAACACAAACTTTCATATACTACATAAAAGATTACACAGATTTTCACAACACAAACTCTCATACTTGACATAAAAAAATTCCAAATTTTCATTTTCGATCATTGCCATTTACAGTAACTCCCTGTATATCAGAAATATCACTTCTACTAATAGTCCAAAAAAGGGACTATTAGTAGAAGTGAACTGCCGTATAATGAGCATGTTACATGAAATGGCACTTTGCATTTAAAGGTGCCTGGCGGCGCGTTTTAACCGCTTCGCGATGATTCAACATAAGCCTCTCATAATTAGAGTATTAACTTTACTAATATCCAAAAAAAGGGCCTATTAGAAAACTTAAAACACTGATAATCAAGACCCCCATCTTAATCATCGCCGCGACAATTTTGTGCTGCGTTAGGTGGGAAACTTTTGCCACGAAACAGCCCCATCTTAATCATCTCTGCGACAATGGGTGCTAGAAAAAGTGGGGAATTTTAGTAGATGAGAATTAAAAACTGTGAATAATGTAAAACTTACTTAAAATCATGTAAGACTATCGCTTTAAATATAACGTACTTTTAGCTCTGTATAATAGTGGCTAGTAATTAAAGGCATTTAATGAATCAATACTTTGAAGAGCTCTCAAAAAGAACATAACATAGCTCTTAACTGTTATACTTTTATAGCAGCTAACTGTTGTGACTTATAGGTCTTAACTGTTATACAGTTAGGGAATTAAAATAATCCCAGATGATTTAAAAAATATTACGCATACAAATTAAATAAAAAACAATAATCATGAAAACAGTTGGAATCATTCTTACAATAATTGGAATTATAGGGATATTGGTATTCGGGATACAAGCTATTAACAATACAGATAGTTTTACCATTTTTGGAGTAGATATCGCAGTTAGTCAAGCAGACTGGACCCCGGTGATTATAAGTTTTGTAGTCACTGTTGTTGGTCTTGCAGTCACTTTTGCAGGTAAGAGAACTACAGCTATCAACTGATAAGAACAGAACTATCAGTTGATGGAAATAAAGATAGAACTACAGCTATCAACTGATAAGAACAGAACTATCAG
>JBAYBU010000086.1:0-6268 GCA_041669105.1 Bacteroidales bacterium
AGCTTTTCTAAAGTTCTAATATTTCCTGCTAAAACTAAATTGTGAGGCTCTTGCAAACCTAGTAGAAATAATCTCACTAACTGTCTGTTGTTTGTACCTGGCTCTATTCTATAACGGCCAGGTTTAATGTTGCCATCTAATTTCCATATATTAGAGGCAATTTTAAAGCTAATTGTTTTTTTAATAGCACAACTTTCTTCAAGAATTTTTATTAGTTTCTCTAATGAGGTGTTTTCTTTGATAAAGAGAACTGCACCAGTATTAGAGCTGTTGGGCCTAAAAAGGACAAACCAAGTAAAAGAAGTTAAAAGAAGTGTGGTTAACAATAAAAGAGAGAGAGAGGTAACTATAATTTTTTTCATTATTATCTTAGTTTAATTACATCACCTTCTGTGACTTTATCTCGTTTGTTAATTTTATTTAACTTTAATAATTTACTCTGCCTAATACCATATTTTTGAGAGATAGAGTATATTGTTTCGCCTTTTTCTGCTATATGTTTTGGAAGCTCTTTTGTGCCTTGGGCTTTTTTTCTCTCTATGTAAACAATTGTCTGCTCTTCTAGGGGTGTGCTTTTAGAGAGATCGTTAAACTTTAGAAGCTCTCTTCTAAAAAGTCCAAACTCTTTTGCTATTGAAGAGTAAGTATCGCCTTTGCTTGCTATTATGCATGCAACACCGTTCTTCTTATAGAGAGGCCTTGTAAGCGAAATAGAGTATAAAACATTGTTTTTATCGAGTATTAGTTCACTTATAGCTGTTACTTCATTAGGGGGAGAAGGAAGCTCTTGAGTTGGATTGTCGTATTTAAAGAGAGAGTATTTTTCAATTATATTAATAAGGAGTTGTGCGTATCTAGGATTTGTTGCATACCCAGCAGCTTTTAGCCCATGTGCCCACCCTTTGTAATCTTTGATATCTAAGTTAAAAAGATTACTATACCTCCCTCTATAACGTATAAATTCTGAATGATCATTATAAGACTCTTCGGGCGAATTATATTTACGAAAACACTCATTTTCTTTGTCGTCGTCATGGTAAATTGCGCCTCCTTTCCAATCGTGGCATTTTATTCCAAAATGGTTATTTGCTTTTTTTGCCAGTGTAGATGTTCCGTTGCCAGATTCAAGAGAGCCTTGAGCAAGTATTATGCTTGCTGGAATGCCAAAGCTATTCATTTGTCTTATGGCAATGTTTTTGTAAGTCAATATATATGCCTCTGTTGCATCTTTTTGTGCAAGCAGCGTGGTACTTATTATAGTAATCCCGGTAAATACAACCAGAATTTTATTGAAAAAGTTCATATCTAAGGTTACTCTAATGGCAAAATTACTAATTTTGTAACAATCTCAAATAAAAAAGAATGAAGCGTAAGAATTTTATTATCGAGTACAACGAATATCTAAATAAAGAGGAGTTGTCAAAAGACGATGCTCTATTGCTAGAAAAAGCCGCTAAAGCAGCAGAGGGAGCGTATGCTCCATATTCAAACTTTAATGTTGGAGCAGCTCTGCTTTTGAGCAATGGAGAGATTATTACTGCCAACAACCAAGAGAACGCCGCTTATCCCTCGGGACTTTGTGCCGAGAGAGTTGCTATTTTTTATGCTAATGCAAAATACCCTCATGCCTCCATTTTATCGTTGGCGGTTACTGCATCGGTAAATGGAAAACCATGCAAAACTCCAACTTATCCATGTGGTGCTTGTAGGCAGGTAATGGCAGAGTCTGAGCAAAGAGCTGGAGTACCAATTAGAATAATTGTTGCGGGAGAAAAGGTTACACAGGTTGTGGAGAGTACAAAATCTCTTTTGCCGTTTGTTTTTAACACTCTTCCTAAATAGATTTTTCTCTCTTTAGAAAATTGTATTATCTTTGCAGTTGGGGTAAGTCGTATACGACCAGCTCCCACTTAACTCCCCCAGGGCTGGAAGGCAGCAAGGGTAGGTGGTTGTAGCGGTGCGATATATTAAACTTGCCCCTTTCTTTTTATTTTTTCACAAAATTTATTAGTATGAAAATAGCAGTAGGGCTTTCGGGAGGAGTAGATTCTAGTGTTGCTGCTTGGCTGCTCAAAGAGCAGGGCCATGAAGTTATAGCCCTTTTCATGCAAAATTGGCACAACACAACTGGTACATTATATGGAGATTGTCCTTGGAAGGATGATAAAGCCATTGCTCAAATGGTAGCTAAAAAACTTGAGATTCCTTTTCATTTTATAGATCTAAGCGAAGAGTACAGCAAGAGAGTGGTAGATTATATGTTCTCTGAATATAAAATGGGTAGGACACCAAATCCAGATATTTTATGTAATCGAGAAATTAAGTTTGAAGTTTTCTTAAAAACAGCACTTAAACTAGGAGTAGATTATGTTGCAACAGGTCACTACTGTCGCAAAGAGACAATAGTTAACAAGAGTGGCCAAGAAATTCATAGGATATTAGCAGGCACCGATCTTAACAAAGACCAAAGTTACTTTCTTTGCCAACTTTCACAAAAGCAACTTTCAAAGGCACTCTTCCCTATAGGCCATCTTCTTAAATCTGAGGTTAGAGAGATAGCTGCCAAAGCGGCACTTCCATCGGCCAATAAAAAAGACTCTCAAGGAATTTGCTTTGTAGGTAAGGTAGATCTCCCTGTTTTCTTAGAGCAAAAGCTTGAGGCAAAAGATGGCAATGTTGTTGAAATATTCAAGGGTTTTTATGAGGGAAACAAAATTTTTGAGCAGTGTAATAAAGGTTTTGATAGAGTAGATAATTTATCTTTAATATCTAAGCCATACTCTTATTGCGAAGGTTCGGGCACTATTATTGGAACTCATACAGGGGCACATTTTTATACAATAGGGCAAAGAAAAGGCCTTAATATTGGAGGTCATGTGAACCCTCTATTTATAATCTCTACAGATGTAAATAGTAATACTATTTATGTGGGAGAAGGGCAAGATCACCCGGGATTGTTTAGAAAGGCTCTCTTTATAAGAGATGCCGAGGTTCATTGGATACGCCCCGATCTCACTATGAAAGTTGGGGAAACTAGAGATTACCAGGTAAGAATAAGATACCGCCAACCTCTAAAAGATGCAATGTTAATATGCAAAGAAGAGGGGATTTACGTAGTGTTTAATGAGCCACAAAGAGGTATAGCTCCAGGGCAGTTTGCCGCTTGGTATAAAGATGAAGAGATGATTGGTTCTGGAGTAATTTCCTGACTTTCCTATTTACTTTAACTCTTTAAAATAAGTTATTTTATTGGTGGCTTTAAAGTTGGTGGGAGCATAATCGAAAAGCGGGAACACTTGCTCTGTATCTCCCGAAGTGTAATTCCATATAGAAGAGTAATCATTTTTTTTCTCCCCCATTGATTGGAGCTCATTTAAGTATGAAGAGATAGATCTATTCTCAATTATATATACTTGGCCCATCTTATCAATTATTGGACTGTGTTCCCTAGTTTTATCGTGGTCAAACTTTAGTATTCTCTTACCCTCTTTAGAGATCCCAACCATTTTAAATGTCATGCTTTTACCAATTGCAGGTAAATTAAGAACATTTCTATCTGTAGGGAGAAAGGGTAGATTGTACTTTCTCATAAATCTATTTATGTTAACTGCAATATTTTCTTTTTGTCTAAAAATCTGATTAAGCTCACTCTGCTGTGCTTCTGTCATCTTACCAAAGGCTTTCTCTTCTAACTGCTCTTGCATAGATCTACTATTTGGAGAGTAGACTTCCATGTTTTCTTCGAACCCTTTTACAGAAAAAGTATAGTAGGTTACAACCCCTAAGGAGTTAAGCGTTTGTCTTAATTTAGCAGTGTGTCCTCTTCTAGAGGCTGCAGCTGTAAAGACCATTTGATTAGAGACAACCCAACCTGCAGAAAGTATAGCTTCTATCGCTTTTTTGGTCTCTACTGTAATCTCTAGAGGGCTTTGGAAGTGTGTTTGAATAACAAACTGTTTAATTCCAGCTTTTTCTCCCCTTTCTCTAAATTTCTTTAATAGTGCAATTAAATCGGGTCCTATTCTCATAGGTAGGTATGCAGGAAGCCTAGATCCAAGTCTTACTCTTTCAATTTCATAATATTTTTCTCCGTCGGGTCTAGATTTATTTACCTCTCGTTTTTTTAGGGCCATTTTTATAACAGCGTTAAAAATTCTCTCCAAAGCTTTATTGCTGCTCATTAGAGCATCTCCTCCAGTAATAAGGATATCTCTTAACTTTGAGTCGGTTTCAAAATAATCCATAAGCTTTTCTAACTTTTCTCCCCAACTCTCTTTGGGCTTTAAGGAGTGCATATCAAAGTTTAATCTTTCACTCTGGAAATCATACATTCTTTGGCAAGATGCACAGAGCCCCCCGCAACTTCTGCCACGAGTATCGGGAATCATAATTGCAACTTCTGGGTATCGGCGATGAATATTGTGTCCATTGGGCAAAAGCCACCCTGCTGCATTGGGCTCACCAGGTACAACAATATCTTCTCTCTCCCAAGCTTTTATATTCCCATAGGTATCTACTAGAGAATCGGTATAGAGTACGTATGTTCTTATTGAAAAATCATCGAATCCTCTTAGGTCAGTACAAAGAAGTGATATGTAATAAGGTGTAACAAAAAAAGGAATTCCCTTTTTTCGAGCCCTCTTGAGCATGTTCATAGTTTTGGTAGAGAGACTCTCTTCTAGAAATAGATTTAATTCTCTAGGATTTTTTATTGCCATTACTAAATGAAAGCGGAAGTCGTTCCACCACTCATTTACTTTTTGAATTTTCTCTTTATGACTTATCCCCTCTTCAAATTGAAAACGTGATGATGTAGTACCTTTTTTGTCAATTTTATTTACTAAAAGATCTATGATTCTATTTTTATTGTAGACTCTCCTCTCTCTTATCTCTTTATCTAAGCCCGATGACCATCTTTTTATATGCTTGTTAAACTTATATTTAGAGTAGGAGGGTGCTTTTTTTACTCCTATCATAAGAGCTAGTATGTTGTAAAGATCTTCATAGAGATCTGTTTTACTCTCTTGAGGTTTATTCCCATTTAGAAAATTCCACAGCAATGAAAATGTTTCAATATATATATTTTCTCCTCTAGAAAGTTCCATAATGTATTTGGATTCGTGATTTAACATCTCCAAAACAAGATTTGCATTTTTTATGCAAGTATCGTTTTGGTCCAATAATATTATATTGTTTGCGAGGGATTTAATCTCTTCAAAAAAAAACTCTTCGTTGGGGCTCTCAATAGCTAATTGATAGATTTTAGGAAGAGTTTTTTTAAATTTATTTAAAAAGTTTTGCGCCATTATTTCAATTAAATTAATAAAGTCTCCTTACGAATTTACTAAAAATAATGCGTTTTTTCTATTTTTTTTAAAAAAAACTCTTTTCGAAAGATGAATCCATTGGTTACAAGTCTTTTAGATATTACATATTGCCCCTTTAAGAGAATAGAAGATGCTTCTCCCATAATCAATTTTAGAAGGAAAGAAGGAGTTTTTACTATTATAAAAGAGTTGAATTTTTTTGCAATTTTTTTTGTTAACTCTTTGTTTGTAATAGGGTTTGGTGCGCACATATTTACAACTCCCTCAATCTGGTTCTCAATAATGAAGTTGATTGCTCTTAGGAGATCTTCTAACATTATCCATGAGATTATTTGATCTCCTCTCCCTAAAATTGTTGCGATCCCAAATTTTGCAGGTAGAGTCATTTTTGGTAGAGCTCCTCCTTTTTCTGATAACACAAGTCCAAATCTTGTAATAGCAACTTTGGTAATTTCTTTTACAGAGAGGGCCTCTTTTTCCCACTCTTTGCAAACATAAGAGAGAAAGTTATTGCCATATATGTTGCTATATTCATCGTTATAGTTTTTATTTTCCGATGAATAGATACCCACTGCAGAAGCGCTTATAAGTAAAGAGATATTTTTGTTCTTTTTAATGTATGTGGTTATTTTCTTGGTTGTATCTAACCTGCTTTCCAATATTTTTTTCTTATAACTTTTGCTCCATCTCTTATTAATGGTGGCACCTGCAAGATTTACTACAATATTACACTTTTCTAACTCTTTTGCATTAAAACCTCTGTTAAGAGAGAGAGTCTCAAACCCTTTTTTTTGCATATATTCGGATAGGTTTTTTCCAATAAAACCCGATGCACCAGTAATACCAATAACTACTCTTTTATGAGCATGTTCCATATCGTTCTTTTATTTTATTTCTACTGAAAGGCCATCGTATGAAGCATAAATGTTTTGAGGCAGAAT